>CAYMUB010000038.1:0-7435 GCA_964393545.1 uncultured Gammaproteobacteria bacterium
AGGTTGTGGCACAGTAAGCGGCGGTAGTTCAGTGGTAAGCAAAGCTTGCCCCTGAACATAGTTAAGTATTTTGCGGCGGTAGTTCAGTGGTAGAATGTCTCGTTGCCAACGAGAAGGTCGGCGGTTCAAATCCGCTCCGCCGCTCCATCAATTTAAAGATTTAAGAAAAGAAATATTTGAAGAGGATTGTAATTAGAACTGTTAAAACTATCGAAGAAGTAAAAGGAATGTAGAGAGTTATGCCCCGGTTTAAATAAATATCACCCGGTATTCGCGGAAAATTCCTCATAAGAAAATTTGAAACCAGTGTGAGCAAAATAAAAACTACACCAAATAAAGAAGCAATTCTAAAAGCCGAGTCCATTAATTAACTGTAGCGCAGAAAGATTCAGTGGTCAAATTTGATGTGGGCACTAAAAGACAATACATGAACGCCTTGTCCCAGGATATGATATTTCAATATCCGGCACTAGAAAAAATCGGTTATTTCTAGACTATTTAATCCTTGTTTTTTAAGAATTCAGTAAAAAGCTTGTGCCCTATTTTAGGATACCATCCATCAAATGAAAAGATATATTCTGCACCTAAATTCTCAGCGGTTGCAGCAACAATTGCATCAAAAAAAGTGTTTTGTTTAGACTTAGCACCATCAAAGATTTCGCATGCGCGGTTCATAACAAACTGATCCACATAGAAAACATTAAAAACACCTTGGGCGAATTGTTTAGCTAACAGGTGAGCTTTTTCTGGCTGATTAGCGGCTCTTTTTAGGCTTGTTATAGCTTCAGGGAAAACTGTGGAGGGAAATATAACTTCAATTCCCTCCCTGGCAAAGGCTGTTGTTCCTGCAACCGCTAATTGATGATTAGGATGAAGAGGTAGAGCTAGAGAAATAAGGCCATCTGCATCACCCACAGCTACTTTACTCACTCTTTTCTCCTCCCCAAGTATAATAATCCATATTTTTTATAAAATCATCAGGAATTTGACCTTCGGTAGGTATAGCTTCCGCCTGTTTTGCAAATTCCAGCAATGCTTGAGCGGAAACAGAGCCGGCATTTTTATTATGAGTTAAACCTTTATCTAGAGCTTCCCTTACCACCTCAGATTTTGGCTTATTGGTTATCTTGGCTGTTTGCTCAATTCTTTTTTGCTGCTCGTCAGTTAAATAAACATAAAATCTTTGCATAAAAGGAATATACACCAGGGTGATGGGTGATGTCAATAATTGTGGGCACTGAGGGACTTGAACCCCCGGCATCTTCAGTGTAAATGAAGCGCTCTACCAACTGAGCTAAGTGCCCTTTTATGATTTAAGAACTCCTGTAAATCAGTCCAATTCTACCAATTTATCAGTTTTATAGCAAAAAGATCTTAGTCTCCATCGCTAAGATCCATATATCCTAATTCTTGGAATGTATCTTTAAGGGACTTTTTAAGAAAATTTCTCTGGCCTTTGCATCAGATTTGTTGATGAAATATTCATAGTGAATTAATTTAAGAGGTCTACGATCTTTAGTAGATCTAACAAGCCCTAATGCATGTTGTGATAAGCAATGTTTAAGATCTAAAGTGTAACCTGTATATAATTTTTATCTTTTAGGCTTAGAAGAATATAAACGTAATTTTTCATTTTAGAAAAGTCTAACTTTTCTGATTTAAATATATTTCAAATGAAAGGGAAGTCAGACTTCCCTTCTCCTCGTCAAACTAACTGAGTTTGACTCGGGTGCGGAGGACGGAATTCGAATTGAACCCCTCCTCGACATCAATAGGCTCAATTATACACTTTTCTTCCCAGATCTTGAAGAGGCAAACCTCCTGGCTTTCCAGCTCAAAAAACTCAAAGATCACCTTGAACTGAATGGTTATACGTATTTAAGATGAAATTTAAAAAGGGATGCGTTTGGAAGAATTATTCATTCAAAAGCTCCAGGTACTCAAATTTAATTTTCTCAGGTATAATTTATCGGAATGAATCTACCCACGACCTAACGGTTCGGGGTATCTTCTTTCGATCGGACTTCGTCCGACTCTGGAAAACCCGCGACTTCACAGTCGGGGTTTTATTGAAATAAAAAATTATGGTCGTGGTTAAAAACGAGGGAATAATTTTAGAGAGAACAGGTCTGGAATTTGAGAATAAGGGTGTTTTCAACCCAGCTTGCATACTAACAGATGATATTACTCATATGTTCTATCGGGCAATTAACTACGATAATGTTTCTTCCATAGGTTACTGCCAACTGAAGGATAATAAAGTTATAAAAAGACTTAAAGAGCCTGTTCTTTTCCCTGAATACGATTATGAGAAAAAGGGTGTAGAAGATCCAAGAATCACCCTGCTCGATCAAACATTTTACCTCTTCTACACAGCTTTTGACGGACAGAATGCCCGTATAGCTTACGCGACCAGTAATAACCTGGTCAATTTCATCAAAAAAGGCCTTCTTTCACCAAATATTACCTATGAGGAAGCCAGCGAGATCTTACGTCAGGAGAACATAAGGGAGGAGTATTTTATCTGGAAACGCTATCTGGAAACAAAGTTTAAAGGATTCAATTTGTTATGGGATAAAGATGCTTTATTATTTCCGAAAAAGATCAACAATCAATTTGCCCTAATTCATCGCATCCGTCCGGATATACAGATTATATATTTTCAAAACTTTAAAGATCTGACAGATTATTATTGGAAAGACTACTTGAAGCAGTTAAAAAATTACATAGTGCTCGAACCAAAATTCCAGTTCGAGAATAAATACATTGGCGGCGGTTGCCCCCCTATTGAAACAGAAGACGGATGGCTCCTTATCTATCACGGCGTGGAGGACACTCCTTTTGGAAATATCTATCACGGTTGCGCTGCCCTTCTTGATCTTAAAAACCCCCTCAAAGTTTTGGGGCGGTTAAAAAAACCTTTGTTTTCCCCAAAGGCTTCCTGGGAAAAAAGTGGCGTTACAAATAATGTTGTCTTTCCTACCGGAGCGATAGTAAGAGGTAAAAGACTTTATATTTATTATGGAGCTGCCGATAAATTAATCGCCGCAAAATCTGTTGACCTCACAAAGCTATTGACTCAGCTCAAGAAAAACCTCTGAAATTATGTTCACTAACCAGCAAAACAAATCTTGGATCGTCTGTCTTTCCACCTTTCTACCACGACGGTGCGGTATAGCTACCTTTACCGAGGACCTTACCAATGCTATCGATCAGATGTTCGAATCGTCGATTGAGTCAAAGATTGTCGCGATGAATCTTACTGAAATAAGTCATTTGCCCTATTCCGACAAAGTAATTTTCCAAGTCAGCCAACCTAGTGAAAAAGACTATGTTAATGCTGCCAATAAGCTCAACCAGATCGAAAAGGTAAAGCTTGTTAACATTCAACATGAATTCGGTATCTTCGGAGGGGAATATGGTTCAAATCTGCTTCTCTTTCTGGAAAAACTTCAGAAACCAGTTGTTACTACATTTCACACCATTCTTCCTGCTCCTGATGAAAGAATGCGCAACACTGTTCAAACTATAATGAAATATTCAAAAGGAATAATCGTTATGACCCACTCCTCAAAGGAAATTCTCAAAAGGGATTACGGGTTAGATCCTAACCTAATTCAAATTATTCCTCACGGAATTCATCATGTTCCCTATAAAACCAGTGAGCACGCCAAGTCTATTCTCGGCTTTTCTGGCAAACTGGTCCTTTCAACCTTTGGGCTCCTTAATCCCGGCAAGGGAATAGAGTACGTAATCGAGGGCTTACCACAGGTAGTAGAAAAGTTCCCTAATGTGCGATTCCTGATCGCCGGCGTTACTCATCCTATTGTTTTAGAACAAGATGGCGAAAACTACCGTAATTTTCTTATCAAAAAAATTTATGAACTTAATCTCACCGACTACGTTTCTTTTTATAACACCTATTTTGATCAAAGTGACCTTTTTAGATTTTTAGAGGCTACCGATGTCTATCTTTCTCCCTCCTTAAATCCAAACCAAACTGTCTCCGGCACTTTATCTTACGCCCTGGGTAGTGGTCGTCCGGTAATATCTACAGCCTTTGCTCAAGCCAAAGAAGATATCACAGGTGAGGTCGGCATATTGATTGACTTTAAAAACCCGCAGGCTTTCACTAATGCCATTGTTAAATTATTGGACAATGATCGCCTACGTCTACAGATGGGTAAAAATGCCTACTTCCGCACAAGACATATGACCTGGGAAAATGCTGCCCTTTTCTACATGAAATATTTTTCCCAATTCGTACCGGAGTTAGCACTTGTGCACAGGAAACTTCCATCCATAAAGCTCACGCATTTGGCTAAATTGACTGATAGTTTTGGCATTATTCAGTTTGCCAAACTTACCGAGCCGGATCTTTCTTCCGGATATACCCTGGATGATAATGCCCGGGCTTTAATCGTAGCCACCCTCCATTATAAACAGAGTTTGAAAGCTCGCTCTCAAACGAAGTTTTCAAGCTTCGCTTATAAACAGAGTTTGAAAGCTCGCTCTCAAACGAAGTTTTCAAGCTTCGCTTATAAAAAATTTGGGACTCCCTCCTCACTAAAATTTGTCTCCATATACCTCAACTTTCTTAGTCAGGTAGCCAAACCCGATGGTTATTTTGATAATTATGTTAACTTAAACCACACCATTGATAAGCAAAGGAATATCCAGGAAAATTCAGAAGATCCTAGTGCCAGAGCCTTATATGCTCTAACCTTAGTTTCAACTACCACACAAATTCCCAAACACTTTAGAAAACAAGCCCATTCTCTTTTTGAACAAAGTTTCCAGAAAAACATTGTTTTCTCCTCGCCTCGTGCTATTGCTTTTTACATTAAGGCTCTCTATTGTTTGCTTTCGAAATGGCCCGGCCTTCGTAGCCACTTCGGCGGAGTAGGCAAAGAACCTAAAGTCCTTGCTATATTAAGATACTACTGTGAACAACTTATAGCTCTATACGAAAAGAGTCATTCACCGGACTGGGAGTGGTTTGAGCATTATTTAACATATTCAAATGCCATCCTGCCAGAAGCACTACTCCTCGGATACAAAATAACCGGTGAGAGAAGATATCTTGAAGTGGCTGAAAAAACCCTCAACTTTTTAATTAAACATACCTTTAAGGACAATGTGTATAGTCCCATCGGCCAAAGTGGCTGGTTTCCCAAGGGAGGAACAAGACAGTATTTTGACCAACAGCCCGAGGATGTTACTGCTACCGTAGAAGCTCTCAATGTAATGTTTCAGATAACAAAAAAGGAACATTACAAGGAATTAGCAAACATCGCATTTAACTGGTTTCTAGGGGATAACATTCTTGGGCAGGTTGTTTATGATCGGATCAGTGGAGGATGTTATGATGGGGTTGGGGAAAAATTTATTAATCTAAACCAAGGTGCCGAATCTACAATTTCTTACCTTTTAGCCCGCCTTTTTCTTGAGGATTAGATCCTATTCAAATATATCCAGGAGGTGATTAACCAATTCCTCCCCCCCAAGTTCCAGTTTACCCCCAGTATAATAATCAGCCGTCAGAGTACCCGGACTCGTCGTCACTGATAAACCAGAATCTTTTACTGCTTCTTGATCATTAGGATCATTCCCAACCACTAAAATCTGAGAGACATCGATTCCTAAATACTGCGCAAGCTGCTTCAACCCACTCCCTTTTGAAAAACGTTTTGGAAAAATGTCATAAGCCTCACTATTCCATTTTATATAGAACTCACCTTTTATATCTAGCTTTTTAACTATCTCTATAATTTCTGGTTCTTCATTGAAACAATGGACGCTAATCAAAAACTGCTTTGGCTCAAATCCACGGATATTCTTACTATTTTCTGCTACCTTTTCTATCTCTCCCCGTATTTTTCGAAGTCTCTCTAGTTCTTTAAAAGTTAATTTACTGTGCTGGATCACCTGACCATCAATCAAGGTAAAGACGCCATTTTCTCCTTGCAGACTTGTTTTTTCCCAAAGCAATGGATCAAACATCTCTTTAAGATAAAGTAAACTCCTACCCGAAGATATATTTATGTAGAAATGTTTCTTTAATTTATTAAGTTTTTTAAGAAGACTCTGAGAAATCTTCTTGGTTTTAATAGTCAATACACTGTCTTTTTCTAAAATTTCTGTACCTTTCTCAACCATTACCCCATCTACGTCAAAAGAAATTAATTTGATATTAGAAAGACTTGTGGGGCTTAATGCAGAGATAAGTTTCATTAACTTTCATTATAACTTTCTTCAAGTTACAAGAAGCACGATGTAATCTTGCGATTATAACGCAAACTCATTACAATTATGTTGTGATGTAATCATATCATCAGTATATTTTGAATGTTTTTTATCGATTAGTTTTCTTGCTTCCTCAATTGTCATTATCATAATTTACATCAAATTTACTCAATAATATGCTTCCAACTTCCCATAATTACAATTACAAGCCATTAGCTTTGGGCATAAATCTATAATAGTGGTTGACCATAGTTAGTTGGTACAGATTTAGGATTTAAGAAATCCTGAACATCTGGAATATCAAAGTTCTCTGGAGGACATTTAGATTGTGGGTACTGTTGCAAAGTTATTTCTTAAGTCAAATTTGCCCTGAGAAGTATTGTAAATCTTATTGTATTCTTCATCTGTATCCTTAACTTCTCTTTGTTTCATCAAGGATGATCTTGCTTAAGGCTTTTTGATGTTCATCGTCAATGTTCATATATGTCTCAAATAATTCCACTATGGCACTGGTAGCCTTCATCTTTGCCTCACGAGAATTGTATTGGGCTTGAGAAGCCTTTTTAATATGTGCTGGAATATAGGTATTGAAATCCTGACTATCCGTATAGTTTTTTTGAGTAGCTAGCCAGACGTTTTGAGCCTCAATGTACTTTTTAGAAACATCGAGATATTTATTGGTTTCAGTCCAGTATTCTTCAGCACTTCCAGAAGCCAAAAGAATCTTCATAGAGTCAATATAATGATTCTTCCGCTCAATGATGAGAGGATTAACTTTTAGACACTGCTCTTCTGCAATTATTGACCCCTCATTTATAAGTTGCTGATACTTCCAAGTAGAAAAAACAAATAATCCAAGACCTAACAGAACACCGAAAAAGATAATCTTTACTTTTCTTAAATAAAATCTTTGAGATATATAAATTGCAAGCCGATACAACAGAGAAGGAGCTATATAGAAGACTGAAATTAGGATAAATATCAAGGCAAGAGGCCCTATTATTGGTACAGGGAGCAATGAATGGAATAAAGTCTGGTAAATAGGAAAACGGGACAGTACGCTGGTAAAGTTTATGGGCAAATAAGCAGGGAAATAGGATATATGATAAATCTGTTGATAGATTGGTAAATCCAGCCATGATGATGGTGCGGATGAGAGGAGTTGAACCTCCACGAGCTTGCGCCCACA
>CAYMUB010000039.1:0-18732 GCA_964393545.1 uncultured Gammaproteobacteria bacterium
GATAATTTCTTTTTGTCTAAGCACAGCCAAAAGTTTAATAATATCTATTCTGGTATCATCAAAAACATTGACATCAAATCCACGCTGCTTAAGTTGACCTAACTTTTCCTGATTAGCCTCTTTAGTGGTGGCTATCAAAACGTTTTTATCACGCAGGACCTGTGACTTTAAAGGAATTCTTAGTTTAGAATCTAAAATAATCCGTATAGGATCTTTTTTGCCCGCAGTTCGGACACCTAAATGTGGATCATCCCACAAAACAGTATTAATCCCCACTACAACTGCTTGATATTGTCCCCGCAGTAATCCCGCGTAATTCCTGGCTTTTTCATTTGTAATCCACTTTGAATCACCTGTGTAAGTTGCAATTTTCCCATCTAAACTTGAGGCAAACTTCAAAGCTATAAATGGACGCTTCTTGGTATGGAAAGTGAAAAATGATTCATTTAGTATTCTTGCTTCATCTTCCAAAATACCAACCAAAACATCAATTGCCCTTTTTTTTAATTTAGCTACTCCCTGACCACTAACTTTTGGATTAGGATCTAGGCCAGAGCAAACTACCCGGGCTATTTTTGCCTTAATAATTGCCTCTGTACAAGGCGGAGTCCTGCCAAAATGGCTGCAAGGCTCTAAATTAATATACAAGGTTGCTCCCTGGGGATTTACATCAGATGCTTTTAAAGCTGCAATTTCCGCATGGGCCAGCCCTGCTCTTTTATGGTAGCCTTTTCCAATCACCTGTCCATTTTTTACAAGCGCTGCTCCCACCATAGGATTAGGATTGGTCCATCCCAGTCCTTTTTTTGCAAGTTTTAGAGCTTCTTTAATGAAAAACTCATCCTGAGTAGTAATCATAAGAGATTAAACAAATCTTAGACGGTGAGCTAATTTTTGCTTTTTAATGGTCAGATATTTTTTATTAATTTTATTTGGTCTTATCTCCAAAGGAATAGTTTTTAAAATCTCTATACCAAATTGAGCAAGTTTTTTTTCTTTATCCGGATTATTAGTTAACAGGTTTATTTTTAAAATCCCTAAATCTTTTAAAATATCCGCGGCAATTTTATATTGGCGGGCATCAATTGGTAAACCTAAAGATTCATTAGCCTCTACTGTATCAAAACCCTGATCCTGCAAGGCATAAGATTTAATCTTATTAGTTAACCCAACACTTCTGCCTTCTTGATTCAGGTATAAAATTACACCATGACCATTTTTATTTATTAACTTCATACTTTTGTGTAATTGCTCTCCACAATCACATCTTAAAGATAGAAAAGTATCTCCTGTTATGCATTGAGAATGAATTCTTACAAGTGAAGGTTTGCGAGTCTCTCCTTTTATTAAAGCTACATGCTCTCTGTTATCAATTACAGACCTGTAAACAATTAACTGAAATTTTCCATATTTAGTACGGAGTGTGGAAGCCGCGGTTTTAATAATCTCCCAATCATCAAGGCTTGGCAAAGAATTCTTCTTTAAATATTTAATCAAATCTGAAATAGAAATAATTTTAATACCCAATTTTTTAGAGATTTTTATAAGCTCCGGCAGTTTAGCCATTTCTCCATCTTGGCCAACAATTTCACAAACAACCCCTGCCGGGGTAAAATTTGCCAGTCTTGCCAAATCAACAGCTGCTTCTGTATGTCCATCTCTTTCCAAAACCCCGTTATTTTTTGCCACCAGTCCAAAGACATGACCTGGACAGGATAAATCAGAAGGTAAAGACTTGGGGTTTGCCAATACTTTAATGGTTTTTAACCTATCAAAAGCAGACACTCCTGTGGTGATACCAATCTTGGCATTAACTGAAACAGTAAAATTAACTTTAGTTTTCTCTTTATTTTCTAAAGGATCAACCATTAAAGGTAATTGCAAATTGAACGCTTGTTGTTTGGTGATAGCAGTACAAATTAAGCCGCCTCCTAATTTAATCATGGTTAAAATAGATTTATGGGTAGCTTTCTCTACAGGTATATAAAAATCCCCCTCATTCTCCCTATCAGGATTATCAACAATGATGAGCATTTTACCCATTTTTATTTCTTTTATTGCTTGAGGTATGGAAGTAAAGTGATTCATGTTTTTGATAAAAGTTTGATCATCTCCAAAGCTGATAAAGCTGCTTCAATTCCTTTGTTTTCTTCTTTACGGGTGGCTCTCTTTATAGCATCCTGGATGTCATAAACTGCTAAAACCTCAAAGATTACCGGAACCTCATACTGCCAGGAAACATCCATACAACCTCTGATACACTCATTGGCAATCTGTTCAAAATGATATGTTTTTCCCTTTACTATTGCTCCAAAAGTAATAATTGCATCATAAACACCTTTTTTTGCTAATCTTTTTACCAGAAGGGGTATTTCCAAAGAACCTGGTACTCTAAAAATATCTATTTGGTTTGCCGCCAGTCCCTTATCTTTAAAAGTTTTAAGACAATTTTTTTCTAAATTATCAGCCACTTCTTTTCTAAATGAGCTGCTGACTATGGCAATTTTTATGTCTTTAGTTTGTTTCATGGTTTTGTTAACTTTTCTAAATATTTTGCTAAAATATCAACTTCAATATTTACCAAATCACCCAATTTGATGCTTCGGAGCATGGTATTTTTCCAAGTGTGAGGAATTATTCCCACAGTAAAAAATTTTTTACCTGCCTTTATCACAGTCAAAGCAATTCCGCAAACAGCAATTGATCCTTTATTGACAATATATTTAGATAGCTTTTCTGGTATAGAAAACTTTAAAATATAACTGTTAGCTTGTTTTTTAATATTTTCTAGTTTACCTATTCCATCAATATGTCCTTGAACAATATGTCCGGATAAAATGGAGTTTGGAGTTGCGGGCAGTTCTAAATTAACTAAATCCCCAATTTTTAAATATTCAATATTAGTTTTTAGTTTAGTTTCAGGAATACAATCAACCATAAAGAAGTCCTTATATCTTTCAGCAACAGTTAAGCAAATCCCGTTAATAGCCACACTGTCTCCTTTCCTAAGCTTTGTTAAAAGAGATTGATCAGCTGATATAGCATAGGTTGACTTATTAACTTTTCTTAATTTACCCAAATGGGTAATAATACCTGTGAACATAAAAAAGCCCCTTCCGGGGCTGCATCAATTTGTCATCCTGAGCTTAGATATCAGAATCTATAAAATTATTTATATGGATTCCTGCTTTCGCAGGAATGACAATTGTGTTCTCTCTTTCATCCCGACTATACGGTCGACCCTGGAATTACACCAGATCATGCCTTACGACTCGTGGGTTATACCACCGATCTTGAATTAAACAAAACCCCGAAAGAACAAATATATAATATATGATAAAGTTTAAATTTGTCAATACTTTTAATCTTTGTTAAGCGAAATTTGAATTTTTAATTAAAAATGAAATTTCAACTTTTAATTATTTGTCATTGCGAGGAGTGAAACGACGAAGCAATCTACTAAGGATAAACAAGATTGCCACGCTCCCTCCGGTCGCTCGCAATGACGGTAACACTCTTTGCAGTAACGTCAAAGAAGCGGTAAATTTTCAAAATTGATACTTCGTAAAAGTATCAAAAATGAAATTTCGTATTACAAGAATTTAATTTTCAAGCAAATAAGGTTTTTCTAGTCATTACACCTGCTACTTCTTCTGATACTATAAAGGTATCTTTGGATGGAAAATTAATAAACACCATCACTGCTTCTGAGGCAAAATTATACACACTAGTAGGGTTACAAGGAAATAAATCTGCCCACTTGCTTCACCTGGATTTTCAAACACCAGGAACAAAAATCTATGCCTTCACATTTGGAGATTGAGTTGGTAACTTTCCAAACTTTAATTCCAATCAGATACCATTCTTCGTCAAAACTTTCTTTGCATATTCCTTAATATCAAATGGTTCTTCACTTACGAAAGTTCTATCAATTAATCTGAAGGGTTGTGGAAAATATTGAGCATGACCATAGTAAAAATCTTTTTCAAATAACTGTTTAAGACGCAATAGCCAAGGCTTGGGAAATCTATCCCTTCTTACTAAATCAACTGTTACTAATTTCCCTCTGAGTAAGTGTTCAACTACATAAATATCTTTTGAAGGATTATTTTCTTCTACTAAATACTGACTATGTTTTGTGTGAATTACTTCACCAACTGGATTTCTTAAGTTACTGAAAGCCTTACTAGGATTAAGAATATTAGGAGTCCACATTAATAAAAGATGAAGGACATTTTTAAGATTTCCTTTTTTAGGATCATAAATCTGGGGGTTGGCTAATTCTTCTACCTTAGCTCTTGCATCCGTCTGTTGGGCTCTTCTTAACGCTACCCTATATAAAGCTGGGGTAAACTGGCCCAAAGCAGGAACTGTAACAATAGTTGTCAAAAAAATCATTCCTTGTTCAAAAGTAGTAGGGATATTCGGGTCTCTTGTTAAATACCACCATGCTAAGGGTAATCCCCACCCCAAAACATAGCCTGCATTAGCTTTAGGTTTTTGATACCCTTCCATTGGCGAATTGAAAAATCTTCCAATGCTTTCTACCATAATAATTGTTGAATTTAACTCAAAATCCTTAGGTTTGAATGTACCTAACCCCAGGGGTTAAATACGTTCAAACCCCAGGAAATTAATCAAATTAATCTATTCCAGTGCTAAATGTTTTATCCTACCTAACTCTCTTTGATATTCAGCCTGATCAAAAACAAACTCCTTATATTTCTTTTTACTCATAAGACCCAGGATAAGTTCAGTACTTACAAAAGGATACTTACCCTCACCTGTATAACTTAATAAGGATGACCATTTATAACTTTCTAAATCTTTTATTTCCACCAAATAACCTGTTGAGGGATTTAAATGGATGTATCTGGAGACATGCAGTAATTGCTCACCTGTTACTACTCTCACAGATTTAAACATAGGTTGGAATAAAGGTCCGGTTCTCTCAGTTCTTATATTAAAATATTTGGCATAACCATTTTGTAAATTACTTATAAGTTTAACTATGCCAAAATCAAGTTTTTGCTTTAAAAGAAAATGAAAGTGGTTGTCCATTAGACAAAAAGCTAAAATTTCTACTTGTGGATTATTCACCTTTACTAACCTGTCAAAAATTTCCTCCCTTTGCTCTTTTTCTATCTGCTTAAATTGTGAGAAACTTACCGGAGTATCCTTAAAACGGTAGTAATTTATCAAGTCCAGAAAGCGCAGGAAATCTTTAGTGCTGGAAAAGATTGGTACACCTGCAACCGCTCTATTAAACACATGGTAAATCTCCAGAGTTACTATTGGTGATTTTCTATAAGGCATAATTTTATATTAGTGGAAATGTTTTTAGTTTTCAAATAAAAGCCTGGGGTCTGAAGCTAATCAACCCCTGGGGTTTGAACGTAAATTGTCTTTACCTTTGGGGATTAAGAAGGACTAGGCAATATTAGGCAATATTGGGTATGATCTTCTAACTTGATCTAGCGGATGCAGATCATAATGAGTTATAGGTACATTTCGATATTCCCTAAAGGGGTATCCAATTAATGAAAGAATATCTGCTGGAAGATCACCAATTATAATCTCTCCTGATTTAAGCATTGCTTTATCAACATCAACAGCCAATACATCAGCACGGGCAAGGATCTCTAGATCTTCCCACATTTCACAAACCTTCATCCTTTTCCTTCCCTCTTCATCCATTAGTTCAACTATTCTACCAGCACCTAAGATATACACATTGAGGGTTGGGTTATAATAAACAGAAGCTGCTTGAATAGGTATGACCATTTCTTGACCCAAGCCTTCAGCTTCTACAATTGAGGGACTTTGTCTTATTGTAAAAATCCTGATATCAAAATTACCAGCCCATCTAGGATTATAGTTACTAACTGTCATTCTACCTAATTCAGTTTGAGCAACGCATCTACCCCTTATATTGTCATTGCCCAGGGGTATAAAATAATAACTACCTCCTTTTTCCTTAGCTCCTTTTAAAAAATATGTACCTACATCAAAAAGCCTTCTTAGATGAGCCTGATTCTCCGAACATGTAAACCTATCAACAGAATTCATAGTATGAAATTATAGCAGAATAGACTTTAAGTATCAAACTATAAGATAACCCTCTATCTATAGGATTACAAACTCAAGATTTTATTTAGGAGGGATTCTTTCTTTTTTAAATAAGCTATGTTGTATTTAGGAAAATATAAAAAAATGGCTGGGGCATCTTCTAACAGGGTTTTTTGAAAATCATAATATTTGGCTTTTCTGTCCTCCTCAGTAATTATCTTTCTACCATCTTCCAAATCTTTATCCACTCTTTTGGAATCATATTTGGTTAAATTAGTTTTTGTTTGGGTGGCATGCCAGAGAAAATACTGATCAGGATCTAAAGGTATACTTTGGGTAATTAGTAAAGCTTGAAAATTTTGAGCAATTCCTGATTCAATTCTAAGTTTGGCATTCAATCCTAACTTTTTCCAGGAATTTACAATCACATTTCCTATCCCTTCTAAATTTGGGGTGGCAGTTAAAATAATCTCTGATTTTATTTTCTCATCTGAGATATTAGTTTTTGCCCTCTCCATAGCATTTTTAGCCTCCTCAGGATTTGAGAGATATTTTTTAGAATCCGGATTATATGCCCAAAGATATGGTGGATAAGGACTGTTTGCTATTTGTTCATTTTCTAATTTAGGTGCTTCAAATGAAAGAGCTTGGCGTAAGGAGCGGCTTGATAAAAAATTGTCTTTAGTATTAAACAAAATACTGACAATTTTGGAGTAATCCACTTTTTGTTTTATAGAAACCTTAGAATTATCAGAAAAAGTTTTTGGATCATTTATTCCCAGTAAAGCTTGTACTTCCCCTAAGTTAAATCCGGTAATTGCTACTTTTTCAGTTGGATAGAAACGGATAGAGATTTTGGGCAAATTTTCATCTATACATTCGAGCTCAATTTTGGTAATAAAAATCCTGGACTTTTCTATCCTGGTAATTTTGTAAGGTCCCGTTCCCAACATTGATCCTTTTTTGAGAATTGGTTTGGTTAACAGACTGGGAAGAGGAGAATAGGATTCTTTCAATTTAAAGAGAATCGTATTGTCATCTGGAAATGCAATTTCGGTATTAGGAATTACAAATTCTAAGTCCTTTGATTTAATAGGAGTATTATCAACCCATTTTAATCCCTCCCTTAGTTTGAATTTAAAACTGGTTGCATCATTGTTAGTTTCCCAACTTGAAATAAGTCCTCCTTTTATTCTTCCATCCATACCCTCTTTAACTAACCCCTGAGAAATAAATTTAGTTACCTCCAACGGTAAATCATGCTCTTGATAAGTGCCTATAAATCCTAAACTAATGGAGTTAGGATTATAAAAAAGCTTAAACCTAAATTGAGCAAACAGGATTAAAAAAAGAATAACAAAACTTAGTATTAAGAGTATTTTATTCCTATTTAGGATTTTAAATAAAATTAAGGTCCAAAGTTTAAAAACTTTAAAGTTTATTTTCATCTTAGATCAGAAGGCCAATTAATGAGGAAAGAATAAAGACTGAGGATAATATAATTGTTGCATAAAAAAGTAATTTTTCAGCTCCTCTTTTAGTTCTATAAAAACCCATATCCCCACCAAAAGTACTACCCATACCAGTTCCCTTTTGCTGAATAATAATTACTATAATTAGCAAAACTCCTAAAATAATTTGAATTAAATAGATGACAGGTTTCATTTAATTAAAAAAAGGAAAGATTGATTTTATCCATTTAACTATTTTATTAAGTTGATTCTCCAAAACAGATTGTTTTTGTTGAGATTCTTCCAGCTTTTTTTGTAACTCATCAACTTTATTTTGGAGTGCTGCACTGGCTGAGCTATCTGTAACAGTTATTATTTGTTGAGTCGGTTGAATTACAGGTGGCAAAGGTTTAACAAGTGGGTTAGGAGTCGGTTGTACAGCTGTGGGAGTTTGTATAACTACATTTCCTTCCCTGGATTTTAGATTAACAGTAATTTCCCGTGCATCTGTCCAATTATTTCTGACATATCCCCTAATCATCACTTTAATCGGTCCGGCATGAAATTTTGCGTGGGCTGGATCAGATTGCCACAAAGCAAACTCACCATTAGAACTTAAAGTCTTTGTATCACGATAGTTTTCATAAACCATCACATTGTCCTGAAATAATCCAAATAAATATCCACTAGCACCTTGTACTTTGCTCACTTTAAACATATAAGCTCCTTCCAAATCTATTGTCTGATTATTTTGAGGATATACCATTTCAGGTGCTGTTGCCAGTGGAATACTAGAAGGAACCGGAGCTTCTTCCCATGGAAGCAATACTAGATTATTAGGGTAATTATACGGGTCAAAACTAACTGCAAAATCCCGATATTCCTCTATATTAGAACCTTTAAAAGATACTCTAAATAGCCTATTCATTTCAAAGTTTTTGGCGTAGATTTTGGCATAAGTAGAACAACGCAGATACTGTTTTCCATTTATTGTTTCATATGCAGTACCGCCAATTGTACTAGTGTTACCCTCATTAGAGCCATTAACTATATCTCCATCTTCAGGGTTGGAGAAATTGAATGTCACAATCATGCCCTGACAATTTACATTTGTAGGATTCACATAAGCTCTAACTATCATCCAGTGCGGATCATCAGTCTCTGTAACGTTAATATAAGCATTGCCTCCCCCAGCAAAGACTGGAGTGATAAAAAAGAATAAAGAAATTATACTGAAAGCAGGCAGGAAGAATGATTTTATTTTATCCACAAGAATTAATTATATATTAACAAACTTTAATGGGCAAGCCATTGCAGGAAATGAGTAATAGTGCCAATCATAAATGAGGCTACAACTGCTACCCAAAAAGTAGTCAATTCCATGGGTGGAATAGTCAAACCAGCGATAGTAGTTCCTGGAAAATAGTAGGGTGTTAGAACAAAATCAGTCACAATAGTAGTCAAAGCATACAAGGCTAAAACATTTATTAACCAGGCAAACAAACCCACAGTCAGTAAGTTGAGTGGTAAAAATAATATCTTAAGTAAAGGCACTAAAATAAAATTAATCAGCATAAAGGCAGCAGCTCCTATTGCTAAACCTTTTATTCCTCCAATCAACCTAAGTCCTGGTAAAAGTGTGGTAGTTATATAAAGAGAAACAAAATTAATCAGGAAGTATCTAAGCAAAGTTTTCACTTTAATATCTTATCACGTAATTTCCTATGATATGTAATAGCAAATCTGTGAGATTCATCACGGAGTTTTTGTAAGAGTTTTAAAGATAAACTTCTTTTAGGTAATTTAATTATTTCTCCCTCAGGCGGATAAAGCCACTCCATTCTTTTTGCTAGGCCAAAAACAGGCAATTCATAATTCATAATTCTTAATTCATAATTCACTACCTTCGCTTGTCCTCTGCCTCCGTCTACTATAATTAGGTCTGGTAATGGCCATTCTGGATGTTTTAAACGGCGTTTCATCACTTCTCTATGCATCCCGACATCATTTGGTTTGCCAGTGATATGAATCTTAAACTTTCTATACTGGGATTTATCTATTTCCCCATTTGTTAAAACAACCAAAGATCCAACCGCTTCTTTACCCCCAATGTTGGAAATATCATATCCTTCTACCCTATCTGGAATTTTTGTTAGGTTTAAAACTTGCTGCAGTTCTAATAAAGCAAGCTGTCTTTCTTCTTCTAAAAAATTAGGATTTTCCAAATAAACAGAGCTTCTGTTTGTTTGGGTTAAATAAGAAATTCCCTTCAGCATTTTTTTTAATTTATCTGCTTGCTCAAACTTTTGTTCTTTGGATAATCTCAACATTGCTGAAGATAATTCTTCAACCAGTTCCTCTTTCTTTCCCTCTAAAAACTTGGAAAATCTATTAATAATTTTATTGTAGTCTTCCTTACTAATAAGTCCCACACAAGCCCCTGGACATAATCCAAGATGATAATAAAAACATGCCCTTTTGTTGCCTGTCCCAGAGCACCAGGGGAAAACTCTCCTTAATTTTTTTATAGTATCTTTAACAGTTCTACTGGAAGGAAAAGGGCCAAAAAAGATTTTAGTAGCCCTTAGATCCTTCTTTCGGAAAGTTATAACTTTTGCAAAATCCTCCTTTGTTATTCCTATATATAAATAGTCTTTATCATCTGTTAAACGAACATTAAATGGAGGTAAGTATTTTTTTATTAAATTTGCCTCCAAAATTAAAGCTTCCAGTTCTGATTCAACAATTATTGTTTCAACTTTAGCTATTTTGGATACTAAAACAGCTGTTTTACCATTAGCATCCCTGCTAAAGTACGAAGATACTCTATGGTACAAATCTATAGCTTTTCCCACATATAAAATATTTTCTTGAGAATCAAGGAATTTATACACACCTGATTTGTGTGGAATTTTCGATTTATCCAAAAATAGAGGAATCATTTTTTACGGGTATGATTGGTCTTAAAAATATGGATACCCAGGATGGCCAAATAAATTACTCCCATCAAAGAAACAATTCCAATTCCTATTAATGGATATGTTTGGAAAATCAGGAAGGGTTTGATACTAACATCTTTACTAAACCTTTGAGTTCCTACCAAAACTACTATTTGATCATTAAATCTGTCAAACAAACTTTTAGTTCTGATATTTAAATCAAAAGTGGCTTGCCCAAAAGGCGGAATTGGCCCTAACTTTTGGGCATCCCCTTCCAGGATAGCCAATTGTCCTGCAGTTACGACAAATGAGTTTGAAGGATAAATAGCGTTACCTAGGTTTGATACTTTTACTTTAATTTTTCCTGGAAAACCAGCTAAAATTGGCTCCTTTGATTCTATATTCACATCCAAATGAGCTTGTCCTAAAAAATCATTTTCCGAAATTTCGACTTTTACGTCTTTTGAATCTTGTCCTGCAAATTTATATGAACCAGCAGGAATAGGAGACTTAGATGAAGAACCCTTAATTACAAAAACAAAGTGATTCAAATCCAGATTATTGAAATAATCTACTCCTCCGGTGGTATTTTCCCAAGTGGGATCAACCATTACCCAGCCAATTTTGTCATCCCAATATTCCGGCCAGGCATGCAGCACATCTCCTTTTAAAGACCGCGGCCGCAAGGCAGGATTTGCCGTATATGCATATCCATCAAGTTCCCTGGTAGGAATTCCAGCAGAACGGGATAGGGCAATAAATAAATCAGTAAACTCCATACAAACTGCAGAACTTGGATTAGCTAAAGCTGTAACAGCACCTAATCTCTCAATGTCATTTTTTAATCTGTTGGAATCATATTTTAAAGAATTTACCACATATTGATAAATTTTCTTTACTTTAGCAGAAGAATTTTGATTACTATCTGAACCAAGTATTTCTGCAAGTTTTGCAGTAATTGTTGGGTGATCTTTTTCCCAATATTTATCTGTTTGAGTGTATTTTTTTCTGGAGCCGGGATCTAGATAAGGGTTTTTAGCCTTGCTGGTAGTATAAAGCTTTGATGAACCCACTACTTTAACTTCTAGCTTGTCAGAACGGTTTAAACGATACCAGGCCAGATAATTTCCATCATCATCAACTGTCAGATTTAGAGGAGGAGGGGTAACCCTTTGATAAATGACACTTTGATAAGCTGTATCCGGTGGGAGAGCAATATTGGTTAAAATAGGAACTAAGTTGTTATTTTCTAAATGATATGTTAAATCAAAATCAAAAACTTGTTGAGTGCCAAAACTGGCTGATACCCCCGATTGTAATAATCTTTCTTTATCAAATGTTAAAAACATTTTACCTAAAGAAGTTGCTTGGCTTTTGGGGGTTGGACTAATAATGGTTGGTTCACCAAAATTTGTTGGAACAGCAATTGTTAAATTATAACTTTCCAAATTTGTAGTTGAGGAAATCCTGGGTGCTCTAACCTCCCAAACTTTCCCCAAACGTTCTGCAAAGTCTTTTGATTTAAATTGTAAAGTCCAGGATAAAGTTTTACCTAGTCCAGCCACCTGCTGATTAAACTTAACTGTAATAATAGTTGATGTATCTTTTCTTTCAGAGGTGACTAGCATTGCTCCACCTGAATCTGAAGCTTTAATATCTGAAATTTCTGTTGCACCAATTATTAATTTAAATTGGTTAGCATAATATTCTGAAGTTAAATTCTTAAGATTTATTTTTTCTGTGACTGTAGTAATACCTGATTGATCGATGTCATAAATAACATCATAGGATGAGGCAAACTCCTCAGCAGCATAGACAGTAGACAGGGAGCAAGTGACAGTAAACAGAAGAAATAAAAAAACAAACAAGTTGTAAACTAAAAACTGTAACCTGAAACCTTTTCTAAACATTCCTAATATTCTAACAAAATACAGCTAGGGAAGCTAATCCTCTATGCTATACTCAAAATATGAACATAGAACTCCGAAAATCGCACTTGAGAGTTATTTCTGCAACATTAACTAATATTGGTTCTGGCTTATTCTTATCTCCTCCTTTTACTTTCCGAAATCCAATTGTCTTGATTGCAGGTCTGGTATTTGGTATACTGTGTTTAATCTTTGCAAGTATAGTGGAGGATACTTTAGATAAACTATGATAGATCTGACCCAATTCTTTACTAGTGTAAATATTATGGTAGGAATTTTACTAATAGTTCTTCTGCTATTTTTTATCTTTATTGCCAAATTTCCTTCTAAAAAGTCTTCAAGAAAATAATTTTAAATTTGTGCCTACACCTCGTGCCTACACCTGGAAGGTGTAAAGCTAATAATAAGATGAGGCAAACTCCTCAGCAGCATAAACTTTAGGAGTAAGTTAAAAGTTAAAAGTTAAAAGTAAAAAAATGATCTTTCTAATCATCCTTATATTCTACCTTCTCTAGATGATTTTTGCTAAATATTGGCCTGTGTAGGAGGATTTGACTTTTGAGATATCCTTTGGAGTACCTTGAGCTATAATTTTCCCTCCACCTAAACCTCCTTCTGGTCCTAAATCTATCACCCAGTCTGTATTTTTGATCACATCCAAATTATGCTCAATAATAATCACAGTATTTCCAAAATTAACTAATCTCCTTAGGATTGTGAGCAGTCTTTCAATATCAGCAAAATGTAAACCTGTAGTTGGCTCATCTAAGATATAGACTGTTTTACCTGTTTGTCTTTTGGATAACTCTGAAGATAGTTTAATTCTCTGAGCCTCTCCTCCTGATAGGGTGGGTGCTGGCTGACCAAGTCTAATATAACTTAGTCCTACATCATTTAGCACCTGAAATTTATTTTTAACATTGGGAATATTTTCAAAGAATTTTAAGGCCTCCTCAACAGTCATATCTAGAACATCGGAGATGTTCTTATCTTTAAAGTGAATTTCTAAAGCTTCCCTGTTATATCTTTTGCCATTACAGGATTCACACATCACATACACATCCGGCAGAAACTGCATCTCAATTTTTAGTTGTCCTTCCCCTTCACATACCTCACACCTGCCACCTTTGACATTAAAAGAAAACCTGCCAGGACCATATCCTCTAATTTTTGCCTCAGGAGAAGTGGCGAATAATTCTCTGATATAAGTAAATGCTCCTGTGTAAGTGGCAGGATTAGAACGGGGAGTCCGCCCAATTGGTGACTGATCTACTAAAACTACTTTATCTATATATTCTGTGCCTTGTAAGTCTTTATACGCTCCTGGCCTTTCTTTTGATTTATATACTTTTTGAGCTAAGGCTTTATATAAAATATCATGAATCAAAGTAGATTTACCTGAACCAGATACTCCGGTGATGGCTATAAATTGCCCCAAAGGAAATTCTACTGTGATATTTTTTAAGTTATGTTCTGAGGCACCAACCAATTTTATAACATTTTTACCATCTGTCATCCGCCTATTCGGATCTATATTTATGGATCCCGTATCAAGTACGGGATGACTGAGAACAGTCACTTGTTTTTTGCCTGACAAATATTGTCCTGTTAAAGAGTTGGGATTTTTTTTAATCTCATCTGGTGTACCTATTGCCACAATTCTTCCTCCATGCTCCCCTGCTCCTGGTCCAATCTCCACCATTAAATCTGCTGCCTCCATTGTTTCGCTGTCATGTTCATTAACCACCACAGTGTTACCCAAATCCCTTAACTTTTTTAAGGTCTCAATCAACCTGGAGTTATCTCTTTGATGAAGCCCTATGGATGGCTCATCTAATACATATAAAACTCCAGATAATCCTGAACCAATTTGTGAGGCAAGCCTAATTCTTTGTGACTCCCCTCCTGCTAAAGTCATTGCTGCTCTATCCAGTGTTAGATAATCAAGTCCCACATCAACTAAGAACTGAACTCTTTGTTTAATTTCTTTGAGAATTGGTGTGGCAATTTGGGTTTCCCTATCTGAAAGCTTAAGTTGTGTAGCCCAATCTAAAGCTTCTTTGATAGACTGAGTTACCACTTCTGCAATATTTAATCCATCAACCGTAATAGACAAAGCCTCATTTTTTAGTCTGGCTCCTTTACATTTTGGACAAATCTCTTTGTACATATATTTTTCAATCTCTGTTTTGACAAAATCTGATTCAGATTCTTGATATCTTTCTTTCAAATATGGAACTAACCCCTGGAATTTAGAATAAAAATGAGTCCACCTGCCTTGCCTGTTTCTGCCTTCCACTTTAAATTCGTCCTCACCCGCACCTTTAAGTAAAACTTCTCTACTTTTTGCAGTTAATTGTCCAAGCCTGGTAGTTAAATCAAAGTCATATTCTTTTCCCACTGCTTCTATCAAACGGGAAAACCAGGATTCATGAGTGGCCAGTTTTTGCCAGGGTAAAATTCCACCTTCAACAATGGATAAAATAGGGTTTAACACCACTTCCGGGTCTATTTCCAGTAACGATCCTAATCCATGACAAGTAGAACAAGCACCGTGAGGAGAATTAAAGGAAAACAGCCTTGGTTCAACTTCAGACAAAGCTATGTTATCCAAAGGACAGGCAAATCTTTCAGAATACAGATGATCTTCCATTTTCTTAGGATTTTGAGGAAATTCTAAAGATGCGTCTTTAACCTCTGAGACAATTACTGAACCTTCACCTAATTTTAGGGCTGCTTCGATACTCTGTGATAATCTTGAGCTAAATGTTTGCTCATGAATATTCTTCTTGTCCAAAACCAGGCGATCTACTATAACATCAATCGTGTGCTTGTTAGTTTTTATTAGCACCAAATCTTCAGTTAAATCCCTGACTTGACCATCAATCCTCACCTTGGAAAAACCCTTTTTCCTTAGGTCTTCAAATAGTGAGGAATACTCACCTTTTCTATCTTTCACAACCGGGGCTAGTATCATTATCCTATTTCCTTTTTTACTTTTTACTTTTTCCTTATCACTTAAAATCTGTTCAACAATTTGCTGCACACTCATTTTGGAAATCTCTCTTCCACAAACAGGACAATGTGGGTGACCCACTCTGGCAAATAGGAGTCTTAGATAATCATATATCTCTGTAGTAGTACCAACAGTTGAACGGGGATTGTGTGAAACTCCTTTTTGGTCAATAGAAATAGCTGGAGATAAACCTTCTATCAAATCTACATCTGGCTTGTCCATCACACCCAAAAACTGCCTGGCATAAGCAGAAAGGGATTCCACATATCTTCTTTGTCCTTCAGCATATAAAGTATCAAAAGCTAAAGATGATTTTCCTGATCCAGAAATACCTGTAAAAACCACTAACTTGTTTTTAGGAATCTCCAAATCTATATTTTTAAGATTGTGTTCACGAGCACCTTTGATAATAATTTTGTCTATAGCCATAATTTTCCCGAAGATTGAAGAGTATATTTTAACAACTTTTGCAAAACTTTTAAAGGGGCTAGATAGTCAATTCTTTTATTTGATCTCTTATTCTGGCTGCGGTTTCAAAGTCTAAAATATCTGCTGCTTGTTTCATTTGAGCTTCCAGGTTTTTAACCATCTTTGCTCTTTCTTTTTGAGGAATATCTTCTATAGTAAAATCTTTTTTGCCTAATTTTTCTTCCAACTCCTCTACTTTTTCTATTAACCTTTCCCTTAAAGCTTTTTCTATAGACCTTGGAGTGATATTGTGTTTTTTATTATACTCAACTTGATATTCCCTTCTCCTGTCTACTTCATCTATGGCTGCTTTCATTGATTTAGTCTTAACATCAGCATACATAATGACTTGGCCTTTAATATGTCTGGCAGCCCTGCCCATTGTCTGAATCAAGGAGGTTCTGGATCTTAAAAAACCCTCTTTATCTGCGTCTAAAATAATAACTAAAGATACTTCTGGTAAATCCAAACCCTCTCTAAGCAAGTTTATTCCTACAATCACATCATATTCACCTAAACGCAGAGATTGCAAAATATCCCCTCTTTTTAAGGTTTCTATATCAGAATGTAAGTAATTTACTTTTACACCCCGATCTTTTAGGTAATCTGATAAATCCTCTGCCATTCTTTTGGTTAAAGTAGTAATTAAAACTCTTTCCCCATCTTTAACTCTGTTCTCTACCTCTTTTAACACATCCGGAATCTGTCCTGCTGTAGGCCTGACACTAATTTGCGGATCTACAATACCTGTTGGTCTAATCAGCTGTTCTACTACATTATCTTTCCCCGCTAAAGATAATTCATATTCATCAGGGGTGGCTGAAACATAAATAACCTGATTAATTTTTCTCATGAATTCATCAAATTTTAAAGGCCTGTTATCCAAAGCAGAAGGTAGTCTAAATCCAAAATCAATTAAGGTTTCTTTTCTAGATCTATCCCCGTTATACATACCCCTGATTTGGGGTAAAGTAACATGTGATTCATCAATAATCAGTAAAAAATCCCTAGAAAAATATTCCATTAAGGAATATGGTGGGTCACCAGGATTTCTGCCATCAAAGTACCTGGAATAGTTTTCAATCCCATTACAATATCCAAACTCTCTAATCATTTCCAAATCATATTGTGTTCTTTGTTCGATTCTTTGAGCTTCAAGCAGCTTGTTCTGCTTTCTTAGTTCCACTAACCTAGTTCCTAGATCTTTTTCTATTTGCTTCATGGCAGGCATTAACCTTTGCTCAGGAGTGATGTAATGCTTGGCTGGATAAATAGTTAAAGTTTGAGCGGTGGGGATTACATCTCCAGTTACAGGGTTTAAATGAGACACTCTTTCCACTTTTTCGCCTAAAAAATTTATTCTGACAGCCTGATCTGAGTATGAAGGAAAAATATCCAAAGTATCTCCTTTAACCCTCTAGGTAGATCTTTTGAAATCAATATCTTTTCTTTGGTAAAACATTTTTTGCAGCATTTTCATAATAGATTCAAACCCTAATTTGACTCCGTTTTTAATCTCTAAAATAGCTCCCTTATATTCCACAGGATTTCCCAAGTTGTAGATTGCAGATACTGAGGCAACAACTATTACATCTTTTCTGGTCATTAAAGAAGTGGTGGCAGATAGTCTTAATTTTTCGATTTCTTCATTAATTTGTGTTTCTTTTTCAATATAGGTATCTGATGAAGGCATATATGCCTCAGGCTGATAATAATCATAATAAGATACAAAATACTCCACAGCATTTTGAGGAAATAAAGATTTAAATTCTTGAGCCAGTTGTCCAGCTAAAGTTTTATTATGAGAAATAATTAAAGTGGGTTTTTGAACTTTTTGAATCACATTAGCTATGGTAAAAGTTTTACCAGAACCAGTAACACCAAGTAAAACCTGGTGTTGTTTACCTTCATTGAGGCCTACCACAAGCTTGTTAACAGCTTGTGGCTGATCTCCGGTTGGTTTAAATAGAGAAGAAATCTGAAATTTTGCCATAACGGATATTATATCCTATTAATATCAGAAGAGTTACTAAAAGGAGATGGACTCAAGAATTTTGGAAACTGGACTTTGCTGGGTAGAAACATTTTCTCCATTCTCAACTGAGACATAAGTGGTTTTGGGAATTGAGACTGGAACAAAAAAGAGGAATTTTTTCTGTTTTGCTCCCTTGACTTCATAAACCGGCTTATTATTTAACTCTGTTAACTTAACATTCGGAGCTTGTCCCTCTCCAGATTGTACATCACTAATAACCTTATTTTTAAAGAGCTTATGCAAAGCCTCATCAGGCAAAACCTTGATCTGTTGCTCTCCATTTCCTGTTTGAACAGTAAAGGTTTTAGTAGCCACATTAAAGGCAAGCGGCAAATCAGTGGCAGCTGAAACATCACCACGTTTTAGAGCCATCTTATCTCCTTGCTTTGAAATCTCTGACCCGGTCACAAGTTTTATAGCACTGTTAATTTTTTCAACTGAAGCTTTGTCAATTTCAGTTTCAGAGCCATCAGACCTGACAGCTTTAAAATTACTACCAAATTGAATCCTGGTATCTTCTCTATTTAAGTCTAAATCTTTCCCTCCTGCTGCTTTAATATTAAAACTACCCTGAATCCTGGGGAAATCATTAACTGAAGGCAGGGTAGTTGGGCCACCCTGTGAATTTTGCATTTTCAGGAATTGGTTTGGCAATTGACCATTAATTTGGAATCCAAATTTGCTGGCTTCCTGACGGTACTGCTGCTCTGTTTGCTTAAACTGTTCTATTTGTTGAGGGGTAAATTGTTGTTGGTTAGCACCACCTTGATTGCTAATTCCTTGCGAGCCTCCTTGAGAACCAGAACCTCCTTGCTGGTTTCCTGGA
>CAYMUB010000040.1:0-13310 GCA_964393545.1 uncultured Gammaproteobacteria bacterium
CAACTGAGCTTTTGGAAATAACCACAGCCCAGGTGGCAATGGAGTAATATGACTAAAGGAAAAATTATACAAATTATTGGAGCAGTAGTTGATGCTCAGTTTGACACAGGTTCTATACCGGCAATTTATAATGCTTTAGAAACAGAGATAGGTAGAGTTAGGTTGGTTTTGGAGGTTCAACAACACTTAGGTGAAGGTCAAGTAAGAGCTGTTGCTATGGGTTCAACAGATGGATTAAAAAGAGGTACGGAGGTTTCAGACACAGGAGCTCCTATCTTGGTACCGGTTGGAAATGAGGTTTTGGGCAGATTATTTAATGTTTTAGGTGAACCAATTGATAAAAAAGGTCCGGTAAAGTCCAAGAAATCTTTACCAATTCATAGAAGTGCTCCTGCATTTGATGAGCAATCTGTCAAATCTGAAGTATTTGAAACAGGTATTAAAGTGATAGATTTGCTGGCTCCATTTGTTAAGGGTGGAAAAGTAGGATTATTTGGAGGAGCAGGAGTTGGAAAAACCGTTTTAATTCAAGAATTAATTAGAAACATTGCGGCAGAGCATGGTGGATATTCTGTTTTTGCCGGAGTTGGTGAGCGGACCAGGGAAGGAAATGATTTGTATGAAGAAATGAAATCTTCAGGAGTTATTGATAAAACAGCTTTGGTATTTGGACAAATGAATGAGCCTCCTGGAGCAAGACAAAGAGTGGGTTTGTCTGCTTTAACAATGGCAGAGTATTTTAGAGATGAACAGGGTAAGGATGTGTTGTTATTTATAGATAATATTTTTAGGTTTTCCCAGGCAGGATCTGAAGTTTCAGCACTATTAGGAAGAATTCCATCAGCTGTTGGATATCAACCAACTCTGGCAACTGAAATGGGACAACTGCAGGAAAGAATTACTTCAACTAAAAAAGCATCTGTTACCTCTGTTCAGGCAGTTTATGTGCCAGCTGATGATTACACAGATCCTGCTCCTGCTGCAACTTTTGCCCATTTGGACTCCACAATTGCCTTGGAAAGATCTTTAGCAGAACAAGGTTTATATCCGGCAATTGATCCTCTAGCATCCTCATCCAGAGCTTTAACTCCGGAAATTGTAGGACAGGAACACTATGATATTGCTTTAAAAGTGCAAAGAGTTTTACAAAGGTATAGAGATTTACAGGATATTATTGCTATTTTAGGAATTGAAGAATTATCTGATGAAGATAAATTAATTGTGGGAAGAGCCAGAAAGATTCAAAGAATGTTAACTCAACCCTTCTTTGTTGGTGAGGCATTTACCGGTATTGCCGGTAAATATGTTTCCATCAAAGATACAATCAAAGCCTTCAAGGAAATTTTAGATGGAAAACATGACTCAAAATCTGAACAAGCCTTCTACATGAAGGGAACTATAGAGGAAGTTAAGTAAGACTTGGAGTTTGCGCACTTTTGGGGAATTTATGTCAAGAGGATTTAGACTTTTTTGATTTAAGTTCTATTTCTTTTTCTACTAAATCAAACTTAACTACAAATTTATCAAAAAAACCATATTGACCTAAGATTCCAACATTCTGAGGTAAATCAGCAAAAACAATCTTTGTTTTGAATGTTTTTCCATCCAGATCAACATTGATCTGACTAATAAAGCCAGAAGTCACATCTTCTGTGGCAGAGGTAAAATATATCCTTTTGCAGTTATCCAGATTAATTTCTAGTATTTCTGCCAACCCAGTTGGTAGAATGGAAAAGTCTGCACCTGAATCAATCAATGCCTCATATCTGATAGAAATTGATCCAACGTTTAGACTAATAGGAATGATTGGTCTTTGCAGCTTTTGTTTTTTTGAAAAGGGGGAAAATAAATCAAGCTCTCTATATCTATATTTCACTTATCTATATATTACCTACAAAATATGTTAGTTTTTCTGGAACAGACATTAAAATTGGTTTTTGAAATCCTTTTTCTCTAGCTTTAGTCCATGCCTCTTTAGCAGTTTCCCCGGAAGATAAAACGGTTATTTCATCATCAGCCAGTGTCACCCATTTACCCTTATATTTCCTATAAATACTACTCCAATCGATAGCTTGCATACATTTTTATTATACCATTAAAATTGACAATCCTTCTACATGAAAGGAACAATAGATGAGGTTAAGTAGATCTATTTATTAAGAGAGAGAGCGATAGTAGGAATCATTTCAATCCTGCCTAATCTTTCTTGAACATCATTATCTACATCTTCAGCGAATTCCAATATCAAATCAGCTTTTTCATCAAGCTCTTTGATATCCTTTTTCAATCCACCAAATTTTAATTCAAGACCTTTGACATCTGTTCCTATTTCATCTAACTTCTCATTTATTAGAGTTATTTGAGTTGTTTGGATAGATTGTCTCATCTCTATTTTCCCTGTCTTGGTATTTATAATTTCTAACAGTTCTTTAATCACTTTTGCATTATCAACGGCCATATTTGTATGCTACTCCTAAAAATTGAGTAAAACAATATATATTTTGTATATCAGACAAAATATCTGACAAATTATTTAAGATTGGCGGGAGCTTTTAAGAAAGGATTGTTATCAAGTTCTGAAGGCTGCACTTTAGTAACTGATATTCCTTCTACTACATTTAAGGTTTGTTCCCTTGTTTGTTGACTGGTGGTTAGACTATTTGAGGTTGGAGCACCTAATGCCTGGGTTATGGAAATTGTTTCTCCCCTATTTTGCCAGGCTAATATTTTACTTTTATCTTCTGCAATTTCTCCTGCTTTATTTTGCCATCCTTGGTGTATAGAGGCATCTATTTCACCTCTTTCCACACTATCTCCCAGATGATCACCAGCATTAGCTATATGTTCAAAAGGCAGTCCTGCTTGGGCATAAGCTTTGACAGTATTAATATATTGAGAATAATTTTGAGTTGGGGAATTAATTTTAAAAGATTTAGCTCTGGTTACTTGGGAATTATTTGAAAAAGTAATACTTTTGTTGTCGTCCATGGGAGGTGTATTTTACTCCTCTTTTGTTAGAACATCAAATAAAATAATTTAGTTTACTAGTTCAGAAGATCCATCCAGATGAAGGTAATAGGTAGCTACTTGTAAAGCTGGGAATTTTTCTTTTACTTTTGTCTGAACTTCTTTTAAGTCTCTAATATGATGGTTGATAGTTCCTTCGGATCCATATGCTCCGCAATCTTCGTGATTTATAATAACTGCTTTTTTAATATTATGTAGTTTTACGGAGACTTCTACTTGAGATAGAATGGTGTCCAAGTTTTTGGCTGCTCCGGCAAATGCTCCTCTATCGTATGTACCAGGCTGAAAGTTTTCAATTAACCATTTGTGGATATACTCCTGAAACCTAAAATCTATACAAGTAATAACAATACCTTCTGCATTATGATTTTCCATTAATTATAGATATATAGCATATTGAGTTGAATTCTTGCAATAGTATGCTAGAATATTATCAATTAAATTTACAAACCAAGCCGACCCCACAAGGGCCGAGCTTTTTTTAAAATCATGAGACTTGAAGTTTATACTGGTTTTAAGCCAGAAATACCAGCAGAATATTTTAAGAAAAGAAATTGGCCTGTTACTTTCATCCAAAGAGAAAGTATAGAATTAGTTAGAGTACAAAGGGGGGCGCCTCTTGAGTGTGGCGACGGCCGTTTTGATCAGTTAGAAGAAAGAAGAGGACGCGGAATCCGGATTTTAGGTGGTGTAAATGCAATTATGGCATTGTTAACAGGAGGTGATGAAATTGGTTTTCAGAGGGCGATAGATTTGCTGGGTAGGTTTGGAGCAGCTCCTGGTACTCATACAGCTGTAGATGGTTGTGGTTATGCAAATTTATGGATGTCTGGAGACTTGGATTCAGCTCGTTACCCTTATGAACTTGATGGTGTAGATAAAGGTGGACTTAGGATGGGTGATTGGTTGGCAAGTAAAATGAAGGTTTCCGGAGGAGAACATTTTATGCTAAATGGAAATCATAAGGAGGAAGGTGTAAGATTGAATCCTTTTAGACAATGGACTGAAGCTGCAAACGATGGATTAAGATTCAGAATAGATGATTGGTTTATGGCTGATCTAGGTATTCCTGATGAGGTGAGGTTTTTCAAAATAGCTGAAGTGGTGGAAAAACTCAGGCCTGATGCCACAAAATTAGAAATTATCGTTCCTTAGTTTTTTGACAAATTGGTAATTTCCTGTAATGATGGTGATATGCTAGCAGAAAAGTTTTTAGGCAGGTATCCTTCTCACTTTCATATTAATCCAATAGTTAAAGCCTTCATAATTTCAGAATCACTAATTTGGTCTGCCTGGAACTTAATTACCCCGATTGCTGCAATATTTGTGGTAACTAATGTATCCGGAGGCAGTATTCAGTCAGCTGCGTTTGGTTATAGTATTTACTTGGTAAGTAGAGTTATCTTTGAATTACTTATCGGTAGATCTCTAAATGGAGCGTCAGATAAAAAGAAGTTCACTTATATAGCTGTGGGACTATTCATTATTACTATCTCTTATTTAGGATTTGCTTTTACCAGTGTTTTGCTCCTTCTTTATATATTTTACTTTTTACAAGGTCTTGGGATTAGTATAGCTACTCCTGCAAAAAATTCCTTATTTTCAATTCATCTTGATAAAAATAAAGAGGCTGCTGAATGGAGTATAACAGATGCTGCCATCCTGCTTTCTGATGCTTTAGCAATCATGGTGGGTGGTTTTATAGCGGCCAATTTTGGTTTTAAACCTCTTTTCATTATTGCCAGTGCCATTAATTTACTGGGAATAATTCCCTATTTTCTAAAATTTGATAAAAATATCCGCATCTAGATTTACGGGTTTACAAATTCTTTATACTTAATATTGTCTTTATCCGAAAGGTCGATATAGCAACAATAACTTAGCAAGTACTCTACTATACATTCTGCTCCTTGATTCATATTTAAGCCTTTTTCTGTAATTCCATCATATATTGAATGGCGGTCCAAATTTACTAAAGGACGCCGTAAGCTATTATCTCCATGAAACCAGGAAAAAGCTTTATAAGCCATCTGTTTGTAATAATTAATCCCGGTAGCAATATAGGCTGCATGACAGGCTTGAACAGTACTACCAGCCTCGATTGGTTGTTCGTCAAATAAAGCCTTCTTCCCGCCCTTTGGCATCCAGCCCCAGCAGCCAATGAATCTGAAGCGGTTTGGCAAAATTTCAAAAGTGTTATCTATGATGAAATCCAACATCTCCAGAGCCAAATCACGGACATCTGTTTTATTAAAACTCTCGGCAGTTTTTAGCAGGGCAAATGGTATCCGGCAATTATCATAACGAAGACTACTTTCAATCCAATGCCATTCTGGATCACTATTCTTTTTGTACTCATCTTGGATAACCCTTAAGGCATGGTTTAAAAGTTTCTCTCTTTCTTTGGTATATTCTACCCACCCTGAATTTTTAAGGTGGCAAAGACCTAACAGTATAAAGGCGAGCGTCCTAACATCATTAATCTCATGTATCTGAGGAAGCAACTTAACAAGCAAATTTTTTGCCTGCAACCGGATTGTGTCTGTTTGGCCAAAACGAAAAGCAAAAGAAATCGCCCAAAAAGTTCTGCCAAACCATTGTCCTAAACCCGGATCTCCCACCATTTCACCTTTTTCATTGCTGTCACAGTAAATTTTTCCCATCTTCTCAGACCTGACTAAATAATTTAAATAAATTTCTGTCAATTTTTTATCTTTGAAAGTTAATGCAACAATTAAAGCTCTGGCATTATCATCTGAGCTGTAGCCTTCCTTAAAATCAAGAGCATCACCTTTAGTATGCTCGATAATACCTACACCAGTAGTTAATTTGCGCAGATGGTCCAGTTTTGGCTCAGGAAATATTGTGGTCCTGGGGGATTGTTTAAGCAAGTTGTCAATTACTCTAATATGTCTGAATGCAGCCCGATCCCAAGTCATGGTTCTTCCCAAGTAGTAACATTTAATCCTCCTGTTTTTCATTTCTTTTGGGGATTGTAATCCATTTAGTATTGTCTCGGTAATGCTTTTTGAATCTTTGGGTTTAATAAAATACCCTCTTCTGCCTGCCAAAAGTTCCTTGGCGTATTTATAGGGCGTGGAGATGCAGAGAGCGCCTGAAGCAATAGCATACGCTAAAGATCCTGAAGCGATTTGTTCAAGATTTTCATAAGGGGTAATATAGAAATCACTGATCCGCAAATACTTTATCAAAGTCTCCAGGGAAACGTATCTGTTTATAAACCTGACATTCCGCCTAAGCCTAAGCTTTTTAACCAGCCTTTTTAATTTGGTGCGGTATTTCTCCCCTTCATATTCCAAAACAACTGGATGTGTTTGTCCGATGATATAATAAACAAAATTTGGATAGTTTTTAACTACCTCTGGTAAAGCTTTTATAGCATACTCAATTCCTTTTCCTCTGCTAAGTAAATTAATACTGGACATAACTATTTTATCATCTACCCCCATCTCTTCCTTAATTTTATTTTTTCCAAAGAAAGGAAAATCAGGGGTTCCGTGAGTAATGCTGACTATTTTTTCAGCAGGAACACCGTAAATTTTCTGAAGGATGTCTGCTCCCGCTGGTAGCATCACCACAATCGCACTTGCTTTCTCGCTTAACATTTTAGTGATTTCTTTCATTTTGCTTGTAGGGTTTTCCAATATAGTGTGAAAGGTTATAATAAAAGGTTTCTGCAGTTTGTTGACAAAACGCACAATATACTCTCCGTTTTTGCCCCCGAAAATTCCAAATTCATGCTGGATTACAACAATATCTATAATGCTTGGGTTTAAGTAATCTAAAACCTTCTCATAATCCTCCCATTTATTTTGCCTGATTCTCCTGCTTACTTCCCAAGGGTAGTTAAGTTTTTCTGAGATTGGATCATCGAGTGCGATGATTTCAACCAACCTGTGCGGATTTAGTTTGTTAATGCTGTTTGTTAAATCTTTAGTATAGGTAGCTATCCCGCAGTGTCTTGGCGGGTATGTTGAGATAAAAGCAATTTTTAGATTTAAAGGCGGTTGAGGTAACATAATCTGATAGTATAACAAAATTCCCTTTTTTGGTAAAATATCTTTGTGGAAAAAGATTATTTAAATCAAGTTGTTTTAGTTTCCGGGGCAGGAGGAATAGGAAAAAGTATCTTGTTAGCTTTTGGACAAAAAGGGGCAAAAGTCGCATTTTTTGATAAAGACCCAAATCAACTTAGAGAAGCAAGAGATTTACTAAACAAACAAAAAATTCAAAATTTTGCCGCAGAATTAGACATTACAGACGTAGATAAATTAGAATTTTTCTTAGCAGATGTTAAAAAAAAATTAGGTCCAGTTAATGTTTTAATCAACAATGTAGGGTTGGGTTTGGTCAAAAAATTTCTCCAAACACAACCGAATGATTTGGAGAGAGTATGGAAGACAAATTTTGCAGGGTCATTTTTCTTAACTCAAAAAATAGTTAAAGATATGAACAAAGGGGGGAATATTATTTTTATCACCTCTATCCATGCTAAACATCCATCACTGGACCCAAGCTATGATTCTTCCAAAGCAGCGGTTAGTAGTCTTGTTGCAAATTTAAGTTTGGAATTGGCCAAAAGAGAAATTAGAGTAAATGCTATTGCACCAGGACATATTGATATAAAAACTCAAAATTTTCCAAGGGAGCAAGAAGATGTACCACTTTTTAAAAAGGCGGGACTGCCAGAAGATATAGCCAAGGCTTGTTTATTTTTAGCTGACAACAATCAGGCAAGGTACATTACCGGAGCAATACTGCCTGTAACAGGCGGATTACATATACCTATTGCCAGAAATATCGAGTTATAATATAGTCCAATTTATGGGTCAGTTGCATTTAAAAGTAGTTACTCCGGAAAAATTATTGGTAGATGAAGAAGTAAATCAAGTAAATGTTGCAACAGATATGGGTCAATTGGGTATACTTCCCCACCATGCAAATTTAATGGCTAAACTTACTCCCGGGGAATTAATTATCAAAAGAAATGGTAAAGATGAATCTTTAGCAATCGGGGATGGGTTTTTACAAGTAACTGATAATACCTTAACTATTATGACTGATTTAGCAGCATATGAAAAAGATATAGATGAAAAAGCAGTAGAAGAGGCTAAAAAAAGAGCTGAACAGGCTTTAGAACAAACTTTATCTTCAGAAGAATATGCGGAAACTTTAGCTGCTTTAGAAAAATCCTTAGCTCAGTTAAGGATTAAAAGAAGACATAGAATTAGGTAAATATTATATATATCTATATTTGTGAGATTGACTAAAGCCAAGGCAAGAGTTCTTTCTATTATTTCTGCTGACATTGCCCAGGTATTTTTTGCAGCATTCGTAGGAGCGATAGCTTTACCAATTGACTCGGATAAGGTATTGATAGTAATATTATATTTGTTACTTTCAGGGTTATTTTGGTCGTTTGCGGTGATATTTGGAGAAAGGTAAAATATGAATGAGCTTAATTCCACAAATTTGCTACTTATTGCTTTGACAGGAAGTTTAATTGCAGTTGCTTTTGGGCTTATTTATTTTGGCTCCAGTAAACGAGAAGGTAGAAAGCATTAGTATTTAGGTAAGACTGTTATACAATTACTCTTACATGGCAACTAACACTCCTGATCTTTCAATAATTATTCTCAACTATAATGTTAAGGAACTTTTAATAAATTGTCTGGACTCTATTTTTAAAAACAAAACAAATAAAGATAAGTGGCAGATAATTGTGGTGGATAATGCATCAATAGATGGATCAATAGAAGAGGTCAGAAAAAAAAGATATAAAGATATTGAGTTACTGGAAAATAAAGAGAACCTGGGGTTTGCAGCTGGGAACAATGCTGGAGCCAAAATTGCTAAAGCCCCGGTAATTTTATTCTTAAATCCAGATACTGTTATAGTGGGTCAAGCAATTCAAAAAACATATGAGTACTTAATGGGTAATCCAGATATAGGAGCAATAACTTGCAGGGTTGAACTACCTGATGGTAAGTTAGACTACTCTTGTCATAGAGGCTTTCCTACTCCCTGGAACTCTTTAATGTATTTTTCAGGTCTTGCTAAATTATTCCCCAATTCCCCTATTTTTTCAGGATATACTGCTTCTTATTTAGATATAAAGAAAACACATGAAATAGATTGTTGCACCGGTGCATTTATGATGGTTAGAAAAATAGCTGGAGAACAAGTTGGTTTTTGGGATAAGACTTACTTTTGGAATGGTGAGGATATTGAGTTTTGTTATTCTTTAAAGGAAAAGGGTTGGAAGATTTATTTTTATCCTGATGAAAAGATTATCCACTTCAAAGGCTCATCTGCCAAAGTAAATAAAGAGACCAGACTGATGACAGCAAAACATGGTGTGTCAGCTATGAGGATTTTTTATAAAAAACATTACTACAATAAATATCCACCCATTTTTAGGGATTTAGTTTTAGCAGGAATAAAATTATTAGAGCATTACAGAAAGGCTAAGATATGGCTGAGCTAAATTTATCAGTTATTATTTTAAGCTTTAATACTAGAGATATTACTCTCAGGTGTTTGGCTAAATTAAAAATAGCCAAAGCCTTTTGTGAGAAAAAACTGAATAACAAAATTAAAATAATAGTAATAGATAATGCTTCCTCTGATGGATCAGCAGACAGCATTAAGTCAGATTATCCTTGGGCTAAGTTGATTACTCAAAAAGAAAACACAGGCTTTTCCAAAGGTTGTAATATCGGGATGAAAGAAAGTAAAGGTACATTTTTGCTTCTACTTAATTCTGATGTTTATTTGGAGGAAGAATCTTTATACAAAGCCTTAGCCTATTTTAGAGTGAATATGAATTGTGATGTTTTGGGCGTCAGATTAAACTATAGTGATGAAAGATTGCAACCAAGTGCTGGGAATTTACCTACACCGATAAATTTAATTTTCTGGATTTTTGGATTGAGTTTATTCCCTTTTATTTCTCATTTCCATCCGAAAAATAAAGCTTTTTTTATTAAAGCCCATCAGGTGGGTTGGGTAATGGGAGCTTTTTTAATGTTGAAAAGAAAAGTATACGAAACTACTTCAGGTTTTGATGAGAATTTATTTATGCATATGGAGGAAATTGAATGGTGCAAAAGAATAAAAGATCAGGGTTATAAAATCTGGTATGTGCCACAAGTTGAAGTAGTTCATCTACATGGAGCTTCTACTAACTTTGATTTAAGCGCTTCATTTTTAAATGAACTTAAAGGGATTAAGTATTACTTAAAAAAACACTATAACCTTTTCTATCCTTTAGCTAAATTGTTTTTAACAGTTGGATTAATCTTAAGAATAGTTGCTTTTTCTATTTTGGGAAAAACACAGAGAGCCGGAGTTTATTTGAAGGGACTGGCAGTAATATGAAAGTAGCCATAATTACTGTCAACTATAATGGGAAAAAAGACACCATAGAGTTGTTAGAGTCGTTTACCAAACTACCAACTACCAACTACCAACTACTTACTATTGTTGTTGATAATGCCTCTGAAGATGGATCTGTTTCTTCAATAAAAAAACAGTTTCCTGATGTTGATATCATACAAACTGGCGAGAATCTAGGATTTTCAGGTGGATATAACAAGGGTATAGAATATGCGGCAGTTTGGGGAGCAGATTATTCTTTGATCATAAATAACGATTGCATAATAAAAGATGATAATTTAATAGAAGAGCTAATAAAAACTGCGCAGTCTGAAGATAATATTGGCTTAGTATCTCCTAAAATTTATTTTGCAAAGGGCTTTGAATTTCATAAGAATAAATACAAAAACGAGGATTTAGGCAAAGTGATTTGGTATGCAGGTGGCAAATTTGACTGGGATAATATTGGTTCAATTCATAGAGGATTGGATGAAGTAGATGCAGGACAATATGATTTTGTCGAGCAATCAGAAATTTTTTCCGGGGCCTGCGTATTAATTAAAAAAGAAGTTTTTGAAAAAGTAGGTTTACTTGATGAAAGCTATTTCTTATATTTTGAAGACAGTGATTTTGCCAGAAAAAGTTTAGATCAAGGATTTAAAATCTACTATAACGGCAAGTCTTCCATTTACCATAAAGTTTCTCAATCAACAGGAGTAGGTTCTTCCTTAACTGATTATTATCACACCAGAAATAGATTAATCTTTGGTATGAAATATGGAAAAGGAAGAACCAAGTTTGCCCTGTTAAGAGAAGCCTTAAAATTATTACTTTTGGGTAGACCTGCTCAAAAGATGGGAGTGCGGGACTTTCTATTTTGTAAAAAAAGACGGTTAAAAAGCCCTACTAATATTGAATATCCAATCAAACTTTCTATTGGAATTGTTAATTACAATACTGCTGATTTAACTAAAAAATTAGTAGAAAGTATTTTTAAAAAGGATTCAGGTTTTGATCCAAATATTATGGAAATAATTGTTTTAGATAATGGTTTGATTGATCCTGCAAAAGATCATATCAAAGAGTATTTGCCAAAAATTAAGTACTTAAGAAATGAGGAAAATCAGGGATTTACCAAAGGATATAATAAGACAATTAGATATTCTTTAGGAGAATATTATCTAATGCTTAATTCTGATATAGAAGTTTTGGCAGGAGGAATCAAGGAATTAATTAAATGGGCTGATTATTATCGGGGACAGGCTGTTTTAGGAGGGAAATTAGTTTTTCCAGATGGAAGCAGTCAGGACAGTGCTTTTCATCTCCCTACTATAACAGGCGCTTTTAAAGAATATTTCTTAAAACAAGCTGGTGCTTATTTTATGTTCCAGCCTGCTTCAGAAAAACCATCTAAGGTGGAAGGAATGGTAATGGCTTGTTTGCTGATTCCTAAAAAGATTTTAAATAAAATTGGACTGTTGGATGAAGGAACTTTTATCTTTTTTGAAGATATTGAATATGCCAGAAGATTGAAACAAAACAATATTCCTCTCAACTTTGTCCCCACTGCTAAATTTATTCATCATCATGGAGCATCAACTAAAAAAATTGGTACAGAAAAAGCGTATGAGTTATTAACTCACGGTGCTAAACATTATCATGGAAAATTCTACTATTTTCTGTTATCTTTAGTTTTGAAAGTAGGCCAAAAATTGGGTAGAGTTCAAACACCAATTTCCCGGTGGACAAAGAATTAAAATGCAAAGTTTTCTAAGATATCTGATTGTGATAATGCTAACTGCAGGCATCAGTTACTCCTTTTATTCTGCAAAGCAGAACAAGGATCAAGAGAGTAAGAAGACTGTTGTCCAAGTCAACGAAGATGTACCTGAGATGAAAGATATCCTAAATACCCAAAGTCAGGAGGTCCGTTTAAAAGCTGCCCGCAAATTAGTGGAAAGAGTAGATGTGGAAAAGGCTTTGGAGATTTTAGAACATTCCTCTCTTCCTCATACAGGTGAAGGACATTTGGTTGTTCATCAAGTAGGTTTTTATGCTTTTCAAAAATATGGAGTTGATTCCATATTAAAATGTAAGGATTACTTTTTATATGCCTGTTATCATGGAGCAATAATTGAGGCGGCCTCCAGTCAGGGGTTTGAGGCAATTACCAAAATGACTGATAAGTGCAAAGAATCACCTGTCCGCTATTTCCAGTGTGTTCATGCTGCCGGACATTCTATTTTGGCTATCTGGAACTATGATTTGCCTAATGCTTTAAAAACCTGTAACGAGTTATATGAAAAAGAAGAGCAGTTCCCTGAGGCATTGAGTTCCTGTCACAATGGTACTTTCATGGAAAATTTGTTTGGGGTTCATGATTGGGGAAAGGATCAGGAGCAAAAAAGAGATTGGTTATCCGATGATCCATATTTTCCTTGTAATGCCTTTGCGGAAAAATACCAAAAGGGTTGCTGGCTAAATCAGGCAGCCAGGATTTACCAGATGTACAATAATGATATAGCAAAAACCTCAAAGCTTTGCCAGGAAGTTGGTAATGATCAATATACTGCTTGGTGTATGGATAATGTGGCCAGGCAAATTCACCCTTTGACTAATGGCGATCCGGCCCAATCTTTTAAGCTATGCCAGATGGAGGGTAATGACTGGTATGATAATTGTCTGGTGGTAAATGCCGGCTCATTTTATTCAGTTGGGGGCAGAGATCAGGCTATATTTATTTGCCAGAATGTTCCTCAACACTTAAAAGGAGAATGTTTCCAAAGGGTAATTTCACAAATTGTCTCAGACCCGATTGATAAACCTCAAAAAGAAGCTTTGTGCAGAAAAATTGAGCAACCTTTCCAAAATGAATGTTTATCCGG
>CAYMUB010000041.1:0-2666 GCA_964393545.1 uncultured Gammaproteobacteria bacterium
TTTTGGGAGGGGTAATAATTATGGCCAGGGTGAGAATCGGTATTAACAGTATGATCAACACTATCTAAGTTTACCCAGGTAACTTTTGTGCCTTTTGAAACTTTAATTTTTGATGGATTAAAAGCAATATTTTGTAAGTTAATAGTTACCTCTTTTTTGTTAGTCTGGTCTGTAAATTCTAAGCTTTTGCTGCGGTCTATTTTAAACTGAAAACTGCCGTCATGACAGGATCCGTCTGCTCAGCAGGCTTTATAATTTACTGTATATAACCCATCAGGGGATGTTGGATCCATCTTTTTTCTCAAAGCTAGTTTGCCCTCATCAATAACTGTTTCTCCGCTCCCATAATCCTTCCCCTTCATTTCAATTTTAATTTCAGATCCTTTGGCCAGGTCAGAGTTAAAATTAATCACTACATTTACTGGAACTCCTGCCAAAGTTGAACCATGTTCAGGTGTATTGCTTTCATAGTGAGCTGCTTTTTTAGGAGTGTTAAAAATCAAGTTACTTTCTTTTTGTGGCGTGGCCGTTGGGATAATCTGGGAAACAGGGGCCTGGACTTCTTTCCTTTGGGAGACAAAAAATACAATCCCGCCAAGTGCAAGTACAGCTACAATAGAAAATATTATCAATTTATTCATCTTTAGATTCATCTACAAGTTCCTTATACATCCCGATTGCAACAAATGCTAAAGCTACAATGACTGGTCCAAGCACTACACCAATAAATCCAAATTGCGCCATCCCTCCGACAACCGAAAACATAATAAGCAATTGATGCAGTTTGGTTTGACTGCCTATTATTTTTGGAGCAATAAAATTATCCACCGCTAAATTTGTCAGAACAAACCATGAAATAAACAGTATTGTTATGAGTAGTCCATGATTTATGAAAAGTATAATTGCCACAGGTACCCAAACCAACAGTACTCCTATGGCCGGCAGCAGTGATAAGAGCCCATACAGCAGTCCCAATAAAATAGGCGCTGGCAGTCCAAATATCAAAAAACCTATTGTCCCAATAATAACTTGTATGGCAACTACCAATAAATTTCCTCTGACAATCCCGTTTACCAGCTCAACAATTCTCATCTGAAGCTGGTAAAAAAAGTGCTGTGGAATAACCTGGAGGTTCATAAGGTAGGTTCGGATTCTTCTTTTCTGAATTAAAAGATAAAAGGTAGTAATAAGAACAAAGAATGTATTTAAGAGCATTGACCCGGCGTAAAGTAAACTGCTCCCAATGTTTTGCATAAGTGTTTTTAGAAGTCCGGCTGCTTCCTCCTGCAGGCGAAACTGGGTAGTATCAATCGTAAAGCCGTAAGATTGCAATTGCTTTGTGACTCCGTTTTGAATGTCATTTAAGAGAGTGGGGTTTTCCTTCAATATATCCAGCAAGCCTCGCGCTTCTTGCACTATATTTACCAGAATAAATAAAACCGGTAAAAGAATAAACAACAGTAGCAGTAAAAGTGATAAGACAGCTGCTAGGGCCGCCTCTCTCATACGAGCAAGAAACCATTCATAGACAGGGTTAAGAAAAATTGAAAAAATAACTGCTATTACGAAAACATACAGAAATGGCTTCAGTACAAGATAGGATAGATAGAGAATCAGAAGAATCAGAGCGGTAGTTGTAACGCCAGGTAAAAACTTGAAATAATGCATCTTGTTCATATTTTACTATAACCTATCCGTCTTTGGGTAAATTTTCTGATTTCTTCAACTACAACAATAGATGAGGCTACAATAATAATTGTTATCCATTCGGATATGTTAAGGGGTGTGGTGCGCAGTATTTTTTGCATGAATGGAGTATAAATAGCCAGTAACTGGAGTGAGATAACAATTATAGTAGCACCTACTAAAAATTTGTTCCCGAAAGGATTCATCTGGAAAATTGATTTACTTTCATGACGGCAGTTCCAGGCATTAAACCACTGAAAGACTGCCAGAGTTGTTAGTGAAATTGTCCAAGCTTTGGTTATATCAACCTCAAAATAACCTTTGAAAAGAAACAGTGTTCCTGCCATCATTGGAATAGCCATTAAAAACATTCTTTTGACAGTTAATCCGTCAATAAGGTATTTTTTAGGATGTTCAAAATTGCCTTTAAGCAAACCCTCCTCTTTGGGTTCCATAGCCAAAGATACATCAAGAAAGCCATCAGTAACCAGATTAAGCCAGACAATTTGGGCAGCCAGAATCGGTAATGGATATCCCAGAAGCAATGCTCCTACTATTGTTAAGACTTCTCCAAAAGAGGTTCCGAAAAGGTAAAGAATAACCTTTTTAATAGTCTTATAGATACTTCTGCCTTCCTCAATTGCTGCAATAATGCTGGCAAAGTTATCATCCAGCAAAACTATATCTGAGGCTTCTTTGGCTACTTCAGTCCCAATCTTTCCCATCGAAACCCCTAAATCTGCTGCCACTAGTGACGGTGCATCATTAACTCCATCTCCAGTCATCGCCACAATCTCACCTCTTTTTTTGTAAGCTCTGACAATTTTTAACTTATGTTCCGGGGTAACCCTGGCAAAAACAGATACCGTATCCAACATATTAGCAAATTCATCCTCGGATAGTGAATCTATGTCCTCCCCTGTAAGAATGGTATCTCCCTCATGGTAGATTCCTGCCTCTTTGGCTATAGCTTCTGCTGT
>CAYMUB010000042.1:0-5870 GCA_964393545.1 uncultured Gammaproteobacteria bacterium
TCATCATTCCCAGGCCAGGGTTTTTTTAGAAAGTCTGTCCAGTTCAATCTTGCTTCTGCCTTTGAAGAAATCTCCATTTGATAAGTGATTTTTTAATTTTTCAACCAGAAAATCTCCAGCTAAAATTTCCGGCACAATCACAAAATCTGCTCCGGCTTCATACAAATCTTCTGCATCATCAGCTGTAGTGGCTCTAACAATTACCGGAATATTAACATGTCTTGATTTTAACTCTTCTAAAAGAAATTTATTATCTTCTGAATTGGCTGCTGTTGAGACAATCAATCTGGCATCTTTTAAATTAAGTACATCTAGGATTTCCGGATCCCCCATGTCCCCATAAAGTACCGGAATTTTCTCAGCCATTAATGCATCCACCTGATGTGGATTAAAATCCAGTACTATTTGAGGGATTTTTTCCCTTTTTAATAATTTAACAATCTCCCCTCCTACTTTCCTTGCTCCAATGATAATTACATGCCCCTCCAAATGATGCTCTCCGCTTTTTCCATCTTCTGTGAAATGTTTAATGTTCTTTCTTTCAAAAAAGCCCAGGATGGAATTTAAATATTTATATAATCTATTTGATTGAGTAATCATTACTGACGCCACAATCATGGATAAAACTGTGGATAAAGCAATAACTGTTAAAGCTGACTGAGAAACAACTCCTATTTTAAAACCCACCAAAAGCAATATCAAAGAGAATTCACTAATATGTGTCAGACTGATAGCTGTTTGAAACATAGTGTGTTTTCTAAATCCAAAAATTCCCAGTATTAACAGGAAGATCGTAGGTTTTATAAGCAAAGTATAACTGGTAAAGAAGATTATTAAGGGATAAACCCGGCTTATTTCGGAAAACTTTACCTGTGTTCCCAGATAAACAAAAAATAGTGCTACAAAAAACTCTCTTAAAGGTTTTACTCTGCCTTGAATTTGAAAGTGGAGCGGAGAGTTTGCCAAAGCCACTCCTGCTAAAAAGGCTCCAATTACAACAGAAAAGCCCAGGAAAATAGCAAATGAAATATAGATAAAACACCAGGCTAAAGCAGTTATAAATAAAAGTTCATTCTGTTTTGAAGCAGCTTTAAATACTGTTGGCAGGATAAATTTACTAAGTATTGGTATCATTCCAAAAAGCAAAACAGCCTTAAGTAACACTGCTAATATGGGAAAAGTTTGTTGAATGCCAAGACCTAAAACTGAGGTAGAAACAGTTAAAACAACCAAAAGTGCTATAGCCAGTAAATCTTCCAGGATTAAAATTCCTACAGCTAACTTGCCATATAAAGCGCCTATATCATTTTTATCAATCAAAAGTTTGATAACTAGAATAGTGGAGGAAAAGGCCAGACCAACTCCTAAATACCAGGATTCCATAGCTCCAAAACCTAACAGCCTGGCAATTGATGATCCTAAAATGGTTGTAATAAAAATCTGCAAAGTTCCAGCCAAAAGCACAGGTTTACCCAGACTTTTTATTTCACGGAGATCAAGTTCCATCCCCACTAAAAAAAGCACAAAAGCTATTCCTATCTCCGGCAAAAAATTCAAAACTTCTGAAGCTCCGGGGTCAAAAATAGCAGTTGAGGCAATAATAAGTCCTCCTAAAAGATAGGCTATAAGAAGCGGTAGTTTAAGCTTTACAACAACATAGCCTAAAACTGAAGATAAGCCTAATATTATGGCAAGTTGTATAAAGATATTGTTCATAATTTAAGTTAAAAGGCAAAAGTAAAAAGGAAAAATATTTTTACTTTGAATTTTTTACTTTTTACTTAAAAAGCTTAAAGCTTTTTCCAAATCCTCTGGTAACTTACTTTCCAGCTCCATCCAACCACCAGAAATTGGATGATAAAAACCTATTTTCTTGGCATGCAAAAACATTCTTGGGCACCATCTTTTATCCAGCCTAAAAGTTTTCCTTCCCACATATTTTTCATCAGCCACAATAGGAAAATTAATATGTTTTAAATGTACCCTAATTTGATGCGTCCGTCCAGTTTTTGGGAAACATTTTAAAAGAGTAAACAGATTATAGTGGATAGTTGACAGTTTTCTCATCTGAATTTTATTAAAACCTACAAAAACTTCCTGTAACCTGTCCCCCGTAAACTGTAACCTTTCCACAGGTTCATATTCTGTCACAGCCTCCTTACCTCCTTCTAAAACAATAAATTTTTCTCTATTTTTGGGGTTTCTGGCAATATCTCCCTCTACCCTACCCTTTTCTGTAATAGTTCCATGTATTAAGGCCCAATATTCTTTTTTAGTAATTCTTTCTTTAAATTGACTTTGTAAATTTTCCAAAGCTGTTTGAGTTTTGGCCAGCAAAATAATTCCTGAAGTATCTTTATCTAACCTATGAACAATCCCTCCTCTTATTAATTTAATCCCAAATTCTTTCTGAGATATATCAGCTAAAGTCTCTTCTTTGACAGTTTCTGCACTTTCCACCACCAGACCAGGGGGTTTGTTTAAAACCAGCAGATCATCATCTTGATAGATAACAGGGACACTAGCCATTAGAGGTCTTACTCAGAAAGCTCTTTATTTCAGTTAAAACCTGATCAGGATTTAAAGCAGATTTGATTAAAAAACCCTCTGCTCCTAAGTCAAAACACTGTTTTATGATGCTGTCTTGACCAAGATTAGTTAAGACCACTACTGCCTTATTTGGAGTTTTGGGAGGTTGAACTTTTAGATCTCTCAAAACCTGCAGTCCGTCTTTTTTGGGCAACATAATATCCAAAAGTATTAAATCAAACCCCCCTATGAGGGCTTTTTGAGAAGCTATTTCACCATCTGCAGCCACATCAATATGATATCCTTCTGCTTGAAGCAGCTCTTGATAAAACTCCCTGATAAATTGATCATCTTCAACAATCAAAATTTTTTTATTTGAGTTATCCATACTAAATACTATATACAATATACTTCATACTTACAATGCTACTGGTTCTAAATCCTTAGCTTCTCCTTCAACTTTGACTGCAAATTCAGCTGCTTTTTTTACTATTTCTTCAGTTGCTATGGGTAAAGAGAAGGCAAAGGTTGAACCTTTTTCTGGTCCTTCTGAATTAACCCAAATTTTACCATGCATTAAATCAATTAAACTCTTTGAGATGTATAATCCTAAACCAGTGCCACCTGAGGTGGAAACAGCTGTATATGAACTATCCAACCTGGAAAACTTATGAAACAGTTTGGTTAGATCATCTTTGGCTATTCCAGCCCCATTATCTTTAACTGATATATCAATCATGTTTTCATGCACAGCAAAGTCAACCATGATTTGACCTGAGGGATAACTAAACTTTAAAGAATTACCTATTAAATTAAGTAAGATTTGATGGACTTTATCAGGATCACCAAAGGCAGGAGGAATCTGGTGCTCTAAAACAACCAGTTTAATACTCTTTTCATCTGCTTTAATTTTTACTTCCTCCATCACATCTTTAGCCAGATCTACAATACTAAAACTCTGAGGATTAATTTCTATTCTACCTGCCTCTATCCTGGACACATTTAACATATCATTAACCAGATTAATTAATCTTTCGGTAGAAACTAAAGTTCTATACAAATATTTCTCCAACTTTTGAGATAAAGGAATATCTGATCTGTGTAAAGCCATCCACACATAAGACCTGATTGCTGTCATGGGAGTCCGAAGTTCATGTGAGGCAACAGACACAAAGTCATCTTTAAGTTTATCTAATTGGTGAAGTTTGGCATTCATTTCATAAACTTGTTGAGTAATTTTAGTTAAAGAACTTTCAGTATCTTCTAATCTATAAGCAATATTAACAAGCTTGGTGACCATTTCTCCAAACTCAATTTCTTCTGGATCAATTTTATCAGCTGTTTTAGATCCCCCTAATACTAATACCCCAGATAACTTACGGGCATGCTGGATTGGTAACATTAGTAATGAATGAATATTAGCAAACTCTGAGTATGAGGAGTTAATAAAAAAACCTACATCTGAAATCATGACTGCCTCTCCATACATTACTTTCATCTCCCACTCACTGCCTTTTTTAAATAAATTTTCCCAAGTAATAATATGCGCCAAAGTTGACTGATTATCCTTATCAGTAAAAAATGTTTGTTGGATTTTTCCATCAGCATCAATAAAAACAGCAGATAAAAAAATATAAGGATATCCAGTAAAATTTAATTCTTTTAAAACAATTGGCAAGAATTGCTCTAATAATTGGGTACTATCTTCTATCTCCAGTACTGTTTGTTGAAGTTTTAAAAAAGCAGCTATCTTATCTTCAGAGACCATATAAACGTATTATATGTCATTATAAAAAATCAATCCAACCTTGACAAAGGTTGGTTAAATATGATAGTGTATCCCTATTATAGGATACCTATGACTATTAATCTAGGTTTGCAACGTACGTTGCTTTACCAAAAAAATAAACAGCACTCCTTCCAAGAGATACCGTTACTAACTAACGGTACCTCAAATATTTCCTTTAGTCAAGGGGGTAAATATGTCTCCTGACCGCCAACCTTCTTTCCCTACTCCCCGAATAAAAGATCGAATGAGCCGAAGGGACCTTTTCAGAATAGCTGGAGCTATTGCAAAAACTGTTGGAGTAGTAACTTTAGCCGAAGCAGTCTCCCCATTAATTAATACTGGAATAATCCGTCTTCCTATTCTAGAAACCCCAAGAGCTGAAGCTGCTGGACCTATTGTTGAGGAAAGTGTAAATACAACCATGAAAAGAAAAGCAGCTCAATGGGGTGTTGAAGCCTTAGGCGGACGTACAACCGAGACTTGGGACCCTCAAGATGGGTTTCAGTATATGGCATTTCAAAGAGCTATCCTTCAAAGAGACCCAAGGAGCGGTGATATAAGACTTTGGAATACCTTAGATGAAATGCACAACAGAGGTATGAATGCTAGACTAGATAACGGTAGTTTGGGAGTTACTATTCCTCCACAAGTAGACATGGATGACCGCTCTGGAGGAAGCTTGGATGTTGCATTTGCTAACCGTGTTAAAGCTTTTGAAGTTCCTTCTGATATCCTAGGATATGTTAATAACTTTAGAGGCAGTTTTGAAACAGGAGTATTTACCTCGCCAGGTAAAGATTATGGATCTTATGAAGTATGGAGGTTGCAAAGAATGGCAGTAATGAGATGGAAAGACTCAGGTCTTATTCAAGGAATCTTGGCAGGAGATGCAGCCAAGGCAGCGGGTATTGTACCAGCAGATGTTCGACTAACAGCTGTTGATCTTAATTTTGCAAATGGTGGTGGAGTAGCTGAGAGTCCAAAACCTAATCCAGCCCCAGTATCAGCACCAGAAGCTCCCAAAGTCCAAGTTCCAGATCTACCATCAGGTGGTATTCATGATAACCAATATCCTGATGAATTAAGACAAATAACACTACGTTATATGACAAGATTTTATAAAGAAACACCGCTATCAATCCAGGGTTCTGGCGTAATAACTGGTTGGGATATAGGTGATAATCAAATTGTTCTTCACATTGACATTTCCGGGGATCGCAAAGATATTCCATTAAAACCAACGTCTGGTAATAGAATATCTTGGTATGCTGCCAGAAGTTCTGAGATACTTTTTTACCAGTCGCCTGATATGGCTACTACTGTGGCTGCCTTACAAAAGTATCTCAGACTTGGTGATCCAATGAGCGTCGCTGTTAGAGTTGATGGAACAATACAAAGAGTAACTACTTTTGAATAATATTTATCAAAGTTGACTGATTATCCTTATCAGTAAAAAATGTTTGTTGGATTTTTCCATCAGCATCAATAAAAACAGCAGATAAAAAAATATAAGGATATCCAGTAAAATTTAATTCTTTTAAAACAATTGGCA
>CAYMUB010000043.1:0-3886 GCA_964393545.1 uncultured Gammaproteobacteria bacterium
CTTAACTGGCATTTTTAACGCTTTAATTAATTGATTAATATTATTTGTTTTCATAAGTTCTGTACCAACTAATACTGCTTTTGCCCCAGCATCTTTATATTTTGTAACCTCAGCTCTTGTGTGAATTCCAGAAAAACCTAATTTGATGAATTTTTCTGGAACTTTTTTAAGAAGTTTACAGGCTTTGTCTACATTGACTTCAAAAGTATCTAAATCTCGGGCATTCACAGCTATAATTCCAGTACCTGATTCAATTGCTTTAGCTAAATCTTCCAAACTGCATATTTCTACAACCGATTCCGGCCCTTTTTCTCTACAAAGTTTCACAAATCTTTTTAATGTCCTATGATCAACTATCCTAGCGATTAGAAGTAGCGCATCAGCACCTAGTCTACAACTTTCCTCAATTTGAAAATCACTTATGATAAAGTCTTTTTGTAGGATGGGCAGATTGGAGGTACTTCTTTTTAGTGTTGAAACCAAATCTAAACTACCTTTAAACGTTTTCTTTTCGGTAATAACAGAAGCTGCATCTGCACCAGCAGCTTGATATTCTTGTAATCTATTTAAAATATCAGCTTTTTCCCCTAATTCTCCCTCTGTAGGAGAAGCTAATTTGATTTCCGCAATTAGTCCAATATCTCCAATTTTTGGATTTAGGATATGTTCTTTAAAGGATATACGTCCATATGAAGTCAAATCCTCAGTAGAAGGCTTGCCTTCTCTTTTTTTGACTTCATCTTTTGTACTCCTTATAATATCCTGCAATATTCTATGCATGTTTTTATGTCTCCTTTATAAGTCTTTCCAAGACATTTAGAGCGAACCCTTTATCAATTGAATTTTCAGCAAGCTTTATACCATCTTTGATATTTTTTGTTTTTCCAGCAATATAGAAAGCAGCTGCACTGTTTAATAAAACGATATCTCTTTGTGGGCCTTTTTTACCTTTAAGAATATTCTGAATGATATTAGCATTCTCATGTGGACCTTTTCCCAATAGATCTTTTTTGGATACCTCTTTAATTCCAAACTGTTGTGGTGAAATAATATAGGAAGTTAATTTATTACCTTTAACATCAAAAACTTTAGTTTCAGATGTTGTGGCAATTTCATCCATACCATCTTCGCTTGTCACCAGCATTAAATGCGTGAACTTTAATTTAGTTGCAACTTCTGCTAATTTTTTTGCGATTTTTCCATTTGGTACACCTAACAGTTGTCTCTTTGTTGAGGCAGGGTTCAAAAAGGGTCCTAAAAAATTAAAAATTGTTCGGAGTCCTAATTCTTTTCTAACTGGTCCAATTTGTTTCATAGCTGGATGAAAAAGAGGGGCAAAAAGAAAAACCATTCCTATTTTTTTATATACTTCTTCTGCCTGCTTGGGTGTTAAATTTATATTAACTCCTAAAGCTTCTAAAACGTCAGCACTGCCGCATTTGCTACTGGCTGCTCTGTTACCATGTTTGGCAATAGGTACACCCATCCCCGCAACCACAAAACTTGTTGCTGTTGAGATATTAAAAGTTCCCGAACCATCTCCGCCAGTACCAACAATATCTAAAGCTCTTGGGGCATCTATTTTTATCATGTGTTTTCTCATAGTTTCAATAAATCCTAAAATTTCCTTTACTGTTTCTCCCTTGGTTCTAAGCGAGACAAGAAAAGCTGCAGATTGAATAGGATTCAGTTCTCTAGCAATAATCCTCTCTAGTAAGAAAGAGGCTTCTTTTTGAGAAAGATCATTTCCATCCACTAATTTATTCAACAATATTTTTGTATCCATAATTATTCTTGAAAAAGAAAGTTAGTTAGAATTTCTTTTCCTCCTTCTGTCGCAAAAGACTCGGGATGAAATTGTACCCCTTCGATTGGAAACTTTTTGTGGCGTAATCCCATTATTTCTTTACTATCCATGCTGCTTGCTGTAATTTCCAAAACCTTTGGCAGTGAATCAGCATCAGCAATCAGTGAATGATACCGCATTACTTCCAAATCCTGGGGCAAACCTTCAAACAATCCTTTTCCATCATGAGAAATAATACTGGTCTTACCATGCATTGGTTTTTTGGCGCGGATCACTTTTCCGCCAAAATAATATGCCATCCCCTGCATCCCCAAACATACTCCTAAAATAGGAATATTTTTTCCTAAATCCGTTAAAACCTGCCCGCAAACTCCAAAATAGTTTTTATCAGACGGATCTCCCGGGCCGGGGGAAATAATAATCCTGTCATATTTTCCCTTTTCAATTTGCTCTAAAGTAACCTCATCATTTCTAAAAACTTCAACAGAAAAAGCTTCATTTTTTTTACTTAAAAGATCACCAACTAATTGGTAAAGGTTATAAGTATATGAATCATAATTGTCTATAATTAAAATCTTCATAACTCCTCCAAAACTTTCTTCATTGCCGACAACTTGTTTATAATCTCATGGTATTCATTTTCAGGATCAGAATCATAAACAATGCCTCCACAAGTCTGGGTGTAAGCATCCTCCCCGCAGATAAACAGAGACCTTAAGGTGAGAGCAAAGGTGCAATCCCCGTTAAAGCCAAAATGTCCTACTCCTCCTCCATAAGGTCCTCTGGCTTCCTCTTCATTACTATTTATAATTTTTATAGATTCAATTTTTGGCGCGCCTGTTACAGTCCCCATTGGAAAATTTGCAGCCATTGCAGAAAACATATCCTCATCATCTTTAATAACCCCTGTAATTTCTGATGAAATATGCTGGACATGGGAGTATTTTTTAATGTCCATTAAACTGCGCACTTTTACCGTACCGAATTTAGAAACCCTTCCTAAATCATTTCTGTGCAAATCAACCAGCATATTATGCTCGGCTATTTCCTTTGGATCATTTAAAAGCTTTCGCGCAAGCATTTGGTCTTCTTCTTCATCTTTCCCCCTCCTTGTAGTACCTGCCAAAGGAAAAGTTTCCAAATCCCCATCCCTTAAACTTAGCAGGAGTTCAGGTGAAGCTCCAATGATCTTCTTTTTACCGAATTTTAAATAATACATAAACGGAGACGGGTTAACTTTCCTTAATTTTTCATAAATTAATAGATTATTTCCTGATATTTTAAATTTTGACTTAAATCCGACTTCGCACTGAAAAGTATTCCCGCAAATAATTAATTCCTTAACCTTCTCAACAATTTTTTTATGTTCACTTTTACTCAAAGAATCTCCGAGGAATTTAACACTTACCTGTTGTTTTTTAACCTTTCTTGATGAAATACTTTTTATTAAATCACTCCTATTTTGATCATAATAAAAGTAAAAAAGTTCTCCTGTGACCTTGTCCAAAATCAATCCGTCAAGATAAATTCCAAACATTAATTGATCAAAATCAGGATGTACCTTAACTTTCAAACTTTTTTCAAAATAATTTAGGGCTTCATAACTTAAATATCCGATCAGTCCCCCGGCGTATTTTTTGGAAATTGCATCTATGGGAATAATTTTTCTTAAAGCAAGATACGGGTTTTCTACCTGGTACTTTTCGCCATCAAAAAATATATTTTTCTCTTTGGCAGAAATTATATGTTTCGGGTCAAAACCAATTATGGAATATCTTGAGTAACTTCCATGCTCACCTAAAGATTCCAGGATAAAACATGTATCAAATTCTTGTTCAATTTTTCTAAAAAACTCAAAAAAATCTACGCTCTCAAAAAGCTTGATATAAGTAGGTTTTCTATTTAAATGTATCTTAGGTAATTTCATAATTTTTCCATTAAAAAAGCCCTTGCAAACACACAAGTTTTACCTTATGCATCTACAAGGGCCCTTCAAATCAGGTTTATCCTGAGTTCACCGAAGGACGGTGCCACCTTGTTTCGTCCTCCGAATCCGGCTTTACCGGAAAAGGAGAACCT
>CAYMUB010000044.1:0-7841 GCA_964393545.1 uncultured Gammaproteobacteria bacterium
GTGTTCCATATGGTGAGTAGACAGAAGGCCTTTGAGGAAGTCCAGCCAGTAAGGAGGCCTCAGCCAGATTCAAATCCTTAGCATTTTTGCCAAAGTATAAATTAGCAGCAGCTTCTATTCCATAAGCTGTACCACCATAAGGAATTTCATTTAAATACATCTCTAAAATCTGATCTTTGGTATAAGCTTTCTCAGCTTGGATGGAGAGAATTAATTCTTTTAATTTTCTAACTACAGATGTTTCAGAGGTAAGTAAGGCATTTTTTACCAATTGCTGGGTTAAAGTAGAACCACCTCCTTCTATTTTACGGTGAATAGCCAGATTAAAAATAGAACGGGCTATACCAGTGACTGAAAAACCAGAATGTTTATAAAAATCCTTATCTTCTATAGATATAGTGGCTTTTTTTACATTATCCGGGATATCAGAAAATTTTACTGGGGTTCTGTTTTGCCCCTCATAAATATCATACAAGAGTTCATTATCACGGTCATAAATCTTGGTTGATTGAGCTACAAATCTGGAGGTTAATTCATCAGGAGAGGGAACTTGGGTAGCAAAAAAAATCACCCCTCCAAAAAGCAAAAGTAAAAAACCTATCACAATTAAAATTATGCTGTTTGATAAATGAGTTAATAATTTAATCTTCCAGACTCTGGAAGATTCTCTTCTGGCTTTCCAGGACCCATGTGACATTATCTTTAATTATATCAGGTATCTGTCCGGAGGGAAGGATTCGCACCTTCGAAGGGTTACCCCGACAGATTTACAGTCTGTTGCTTTAGACTACTCAGCCACCTCCGGAAACTTGTTAATTATATCAGATTTAATGCCTAACTCTATGATAATCTGCAGTTAATCTTTCAACATAGGCCAAGCATTCTTTAGTATCTGTCAGACTATTACAAACAGCTTTTGATTTTTCATCCCATTGGGGCACATCCTGAAAAACCAATTCCCCGGCAGCTGCCTTAATACACCTTAACATAAACTTCTCCTCTCCAATTTTTTGACAACTTGAAATTATTTGACCAGTATCACCGGATGAGACTAGAGAAAAACCCAATGAATCAAAACAAGCCTGCTTAAAAAGTGTTGAATCAGAACTAACACAGATCTTAGTAACTTCTTCAAAATCTAATTTAAATCTGCCCATCAAAAGAGAGGGTTGATTTCTACCACAGGAAATTGAATAAGCAGGACCAAATTTTTGCTCCAGGGCGTTACAGGGGTATAGAAAATCATCTTTTTTGTAGAAGCTGTCAGGGGCAGATCTAACAAATTCCATAAACACCCCGTCAAAACAATATTCCTGCCCGGTGATTAGTTTCCTGCAGGATAAAAGGGATTTTTGTAGGTCGCTGCTGGAATAAAAACTGGCCACCCCGTGTCCTATACCATGAATACAGCTGGCAACAGGTCCGCTTATAGCGAGACTCGCCTTTGGTGGTAAAGATCCATCAGGACCTAATTTTGAACAGGCATCTTCAGCATCAAGCAAATGATCCAAATTTTTGGCAAAAGCTTTATCCAAAAACCCATGAAAACAACCAAAAGCAAATTCTGCTGAACATTTTGTAATCCCATTAAAATCTAATTTCTCAAAAAGTAACCCGCCTGAAAGATGTGCCAAATCATGAATGTTTCCAGAAGATCCTCCCTGACTCTTATAAGTATCTTTGATAAATTGCCAGGTATTTTGCGCTCCGTTTGAATCCGCAAACTTTTTAAGTTGGATTATTTGCTCTTGTGATGAAACCTTTGCAAACCTCTGCGGATCTATTTTAAATTTTGGAGTATAGAGGCTTTTTATCTGTGATAAAAATTTGATCAATCTAATCTTTAAATTCTGCATCCAATTTGGAGGATAACTTGATTGTAACCCTGGCGTTTTTTCTTCTGCTAAAACTTTCAAAACCCCACCTCTGTGAGGGTTTAAGTGGTCATGATATTTCCACTCTCCCTCCTTTCTTGGTTTAAAAGCCCATGATTTTCCATTTTCAATTGGTAACTGTGGATCAAACTCCGGATACAAATCATGTGTGGGATGAGGATTTGAGGCAGGCCAATGACTCATCTTATCTTTATTTAGAAAAAAAACTGTACTATTTGTATCTATAGTTACTTCAGCAGGTATAAATCCTTCCTCTGTTATTTCTATAACCTGAGTTTGAGAATGAGCAAAAACAGCAGGAACAGAAAATACAAAAAAAGGGAAAAACAACAGAATTAAAAACCTTAATTTAAATTTGCTCATGTTTGGCAAGGTATATGCTAATAGATTGGTCATCATTATAAATCATTTTAGAAATATTGTAGCTTGGAAAATTACTTTTAAAATGTTTTGTGCAATCCTGCCCGTCATTATCAAATCCAAAACAGGAAATCAAAATAAAGTCTTTTTTGTTTATCTGCACATGATTATATGGACTTATGTCCGAAACTTGAACCAGTTTTTGAGGAAGTTTATCTTCCAAACTAACCAGCAATACTGTATCTAAAACAGGGTAAGGTAATACTATTTGACTTTTTGAAAATGAAACTATCTGGAAAAAATTATATTCTGAATATCCTTCATTTTTTTTAATAGAGCTCAATTCATTAATAACTTGCTGAGTTAAACCATTTATCTTTTTCTGGTTAACAAGAGGCATTTTAGCCTCATGATAATAAGCAAAATTACCAGAAAAGATTAGCAAAAGAAGTAAAACAATTACAGTTTTTAAAAAAGGTTTAAAAATAACAGTTATTCTGGCAACCAGAATGGGTAGTACTATTAAGGACATCAGAACATAATGCATCCTTATTTTGTTAAAAAATGAAGCAAAAAAAATAGGCAATATAAAAAGCAATAGAGTAAAAAATATTGCTTTTCTTTTTCTTAAATCCTTTTTTAGAACAACAAAAAATCCCATGACTAAAATCAGTATCATGATGTTACTCAGATAAAAAGCTTTTAACAACCCTTGGATATTTAATACCAGGTTGGAAAAATAAGCCTGGAACGAGTTAACAAAAATGGGTATATTCAAAGAAAAATTAGGAAAACCATTTTCTAGATAGAATATAAGTAAAGGCAAGTAAAACAATAGCAATGATAAAAAAATTACTATAAAAGCTTTAAAATAGTTTTTAGCAGAGCTTGGAGAAATTCCCATAAAAAATAAGGGTATCCAGCAAAAAGCAGTGTTATGCAGACTGGCAGCAAAACAAAGGATAACTAAACTGAAAAGATCATGGGATTTGAGTTTTAAATAAAGTGCCAAAAGGGCAAAGGGAAGCATCAGATATGGCTGCCAGATAAAATCCGCTTGTTTGATAACTTCTGGGTTAAAGCTAAATAATAAAACTGCAATTACAGCAGTGGGATAATCAAATATTTTTTTGGTAATTTTGTATATTAATACTATTACCCCGATCTGTAGGAAAATATTTATCAAAGACAAAGTTAAGATATTATTAAATGGAATCAGCAATAAGGAAAGCAGATAAAAATAGATTGGGCTGTTGTGGATACCTGCTTCATTTAACAAATTAAATGGTCCCAACAAGGGAATTTCATGATATTTTAAAATATGGTTTGCCACCAGAAAATCCCTGGTACCATCTCCCCAGAAAAAAGTATAGGATAAGGGAAAATCAAACCTGGATAACCTGACCAAAAAACTAACCAGCAGAATTATTAAAAAGAGCATTTCACGTTACTGACCCTTTAAGAAGTCTTTAATCTTATCTAAGACAACATCAAATAAGTTTCTTTGAGTGGAGACACCACAAGTTTGACCTGGAGAACAAGGGGTTGGGTAAGATGGAGGTGTGTTGTAAGAAGGAGTTTCATAGGAAGGGGTACCATATGATGGGGTATTGTAGGATGGAGTGTTATAGGAAGGAGAAGAATAGGGCGTAGGATAAGAGTTTGGGGAAGGATAGGAATAACTGTTGGCCGGTGCGGTGTATGGTGTCGGGTACATATAACCGTTAGTGGCAGCAGGTGGGGAATAATAGGTTGGGTTGTTGGCTGGGCTACTGTATGCTCCACCTGGAGATGGGTAATAATAACCTCCATTTGTTGATGGAGTGTAATAACTTGGGGTGGTGTACCCGCTACCTGGGCTTGGGTAAGAATAGTTTGGAGAAACATAAGGAGTTGGGTATGGATAACCATTTCCCGGACTTGGGTAAGAGTAACTTCCATTGTTGGAGTAGGGTGATACGTAATTAGTTCCTGGTGTTGGGTAGGCATAGCCACCATTTGGCCCGCCTGTTGGGGAGGCATAATTGGGTGAAGTGTAATTACCTCCAGGACTTGGATATGAATAAGCTGAAGGGCTTGAATAAGTGCCTGTTGGTGAATAATAAGGTGATGAATAAGTACCAGGAGTTGAGTAGCTTGTTAAGGGTGTAGTGTAACCACTGCCAGGTGTGTAGTAAGGGGAAGTGTAAGTCCCACCTGGTGAATAATAAGCAGGAGAATAATAAGTTGGAGTACTATAATTTGGAGTGGAATAAGGTGTGTAATAACTTGGAGTAGTGTATTTCCCATCTGATGGAGTGTAATAACTTGGGCTGGAATAAGGACTGTAGTATTGAGGAGTACTATAAACAGTCGGGGTGTAATAGCTTGGTGTTGAATAAGCAACTGGAGTAGAGTAACTACAATCAATAGCATCTCCAAATTGCCGACAACCACCAGTAGGAGTGGTGTATGGAGGAGGAGTTGTATATTTAGCAGGGGTTGGATAAGTACCAGGAGTGTAATAAGTTGGGGTTGAATAGGGTGGTGGAGGCGTAAAGTAGCTGGGGCTGGTATATTTTGTATAACGGTCATCCGGAGTGTAATAAGTTGGGGTTGAGTAACTGATAGGAGTAAAGTAAATCGGGGTCACATAACCGCCGCCTTTATAAGGTGTGTAATATTGTGGCGTGGAATAAGGAGAAGGAGTAGTGTAACTTGGTGTTGTGTAACTTGTTAATATGCTGCCTGTGCCAGGAGTGTAGTAGTAAGGAGTAGTGTATTGAGGAGGAGTGTAGTAGTAAGGAGTAGTGTAATTTGAACCTGAAGGAGGTGTGTAATAATTTGGGGTCGAATAACTTGGAGTGGGGTAAGCTCCGGTTGGAGTTGGGTAATTACTCCAGGGAGTGTAATAATTTGGGGTTGTATAGTTACTTCCTGATGAAGGTGTTTGATAACTAGGCGTGGAATACATACCAGGTGTGTAGTATTGAGGGGTAGTATAAGTGGAACCTGTTGGAGGAGTGTAGTAAACAGGTGTAGCATAGAAACTGGTGGTTGGAGGAGTAATATATGCAATATCAGATGGAGGGGTGTAGTATGTTCCGGGAATATAAACTTCAGGCGGTCTGGGTGCTTTATCGCTAAATCCCTGACATTTCCCTGGATTTTCCTTACAATAGTCATAACAACCAGCAGGTGAATCACAATTTCCCATTTCTTTAACTGGTGCAGTTTTTACTTCACTGCCAGGAGTGTAGTAAAGATAAGGGGTGTAGTTATCTGTGGGTCTTGAAGCAGTTCCATCAAAACCTGAACACTTTCCCGGGTTATCTTTACAATAGTCATAACATTCCCCTGGCGTTTTACAATTACCCATCTCTGGCCTGACTCCGAAATAGGCGTTAGCAACTTCTGTTGAAATACCCACGGGAGCCTGATCCTGACAAGAAGCGCCATTCCAAAACTTATCAGATCCAGCACAATCAGCTGCCTTTTTAGTATCAGCTACTGCTGTACAAGCACCACCTGGCCCATGTGTTTGACCTTGAGCACACTCAACAGAAACGTAAGCACCGTTTGCCCCTGGAGCATAGCTTCTGCAATTATTAGGATTTTTATCACAATAACTCCTGCATGAAGCTATATCAGTACAACCCCCTGGGCCGGTAAATCCACCTTGAGCAGTTTCTTTTTTACATTTATCAAAATTATTAGGATCAGAACAAAATGCCTGACAAGTTTCAGTTGTCTGACAAGCTCCTGGGCCCTCTTTATTAGTACCCCCCTGTAAACCTGTTTTATCAGCAAATTCCGTACATTTTGCTGCATTTGCAGGATTATCACAAAATTTGGCACAACCATCAGCATCTGTACAGCCTAAATCTGTTTTAGCAATCTCCAGATTTTCCTTTTTAACAGGATCTGTAACATAACCTCCTGGAATGTCTTTTCTTTTGGCAAAGGACTCGCATTTATCGAAATTTTCTTTTTTAGAACAAAAATCCTGACAAGTAGATTTAGAATTACACCCCAGCTCTTTTTTTACATCATCATAGAATTTGGAATCTCCAGAAGATGTCTTATCATCTTTATAAAAACCATTTTTCTTGGCAAAGTTTGAACAGCTATTGTTATGAGTAGGATCAGAACAATAATTACTGCATTCTGCTAAATTTTTACATTCGCCTAATTCTTTAAGAGGGTATTGTAAATTAAGAGTACTGGTGGAAGCTGGTTTAGGACTGCCTGCAGGCGATGGACTTTGAGCAAAAGCATGAGTAACAGCAAAAATTAATATTACTGCTGAAAGAAAAAACAAACCAATCAGCTTTGATAAGTTTAGTGTTAATGTTTTATTCATTATTTAGCAATTACAAAAGGATTCTTATATGTTTCAAATGGATTAACGTATTGTGTTTCTTTGTTAAAAGGGTTTTGATAATCAGTTTTAACGTCTGCTGTTGGTTGTTGTTGTCCAATTTTGTTTATAAATGGTATGTTTTTGAAAGGATTTTTGATAACACCAAAATAAAGAAGGCCAAAAGCAACTGCTGCAACAAGCAGTAGAAAAACCGGAACAAGAAGATGGGCAACTCCTTTTTGATTATTCATTCTATATAATATGTGATCCAGATCACATATTTTGTGTTTAATCAATTAAATACATACTTTGGCAATACTTGTCAATGGGTTATTTTTTTATAAGCTAACCAGGGATTTTACACCGGATAAACATTCATTTTGGAACGGCTGCTCAATTTTTCTGCACAAAGCTTCTTTTTGGGGTTTATCAATCGGGTCTGAGACAATTTGTGAAATTACCCTTTGGAAACATTCTCCTTTTAAGTGTTGAGGAACATTCTGGCAAATAAATATAGCCTGATCCCTTCCCCCAACTGAATAAAATGACCCGGCATTAACAACTAAACAATTATCATACCAATCATTACCCTCCATCTGGCATAGCTTAAAAGATTGGGCCGGGTCGCCATTAGTTAAAGGGTGAATTTGCCTGGCCACATTGTCCATACACCAGGCAGTATATTGATCATTACCAACTTCCTGACAAAGCTTAGAAGTTTTTGCTATATCATTATTATTCATCTGATAAATTCTGGCAGCCTGATTTAGCCAGCAGCCTTTTTGGTATTTTTCATCAAAGGCGTTACAGGGGAAGTATGGATCATCAGATAACCATTCTCTTTTTTGCTCCTGATCCTTTCCCCAATCATGAACTCCAAATAAATTTTCCATAAAAGCCCCGTTGTGACAGGAACTTAAGGCTTCAGGAAACCGTTCCTCTTTCTCATATAGTTCATTACACGTTTTTAAAGCATTGGGTAAATCATAATTCCAGATAGCCAGAATGGAATGCCCGGCTGCATGGACACACTGGAAATAGCGGACCGGTGATTCCATACATTTATCTGTCATTTTGGTAATTGCCTCAAACCCCTGACTGGACGCTGCTTCAATTATTGCTCCGTGATAACAGGCATATAAAAAGTAATCTTTACACTTTAATATGGAATCAACTCCATATTTTTGAAAAGCATAAAAACCTACTTGATGAACAACCAAATGTCCTTCACCTGTATGAGGAAG
>CAYMUB010000045.1:0-6039 GCA_964393545.1 uncultured Gammaproteobacteria bacterium
ATGGTGGTTTCCTCCACAAACTAGAACCTGCACCCCAATTCTTTCAAAATGTTTGATTGCTTCTTCTGATTGAACTTCCATGCTTTCCTCATGTTCTCTTGGATCACGGGTAATAATATAAACTTTGACTCCCTTTTCAATTAACATTTCAAAAATCCGATCAAACGTTTTCATCCGTTGGTAGGTGACGAAAGGGCTTTCAATTACTATTTCTTCTTTACAATCCTCAAGATCTCGCAAAAACGTTTGATAAAAGTCCAGCTCATCATAAAGCCCTGATTCTAAAAGCTCAGCAGAAGCATTATCAACAGAATCTCGCCTTTTGAAGTTAAACATCAGACTCTTCCTCACTTCCAGGCTGGATAATAGCTACTTTTCCTTTATAAGCAGAGCTTGAAAAGTCGTTTTCAAGCGGAGCTTTCAAACTTTGTTTATAATATGTATGTCCTAGATCTTGGAGCTTTTTAAAGGTTTTAACTAAACTTTCGAAGACGGAGTTCCATCCTAGTCCGTCTAGGCGCGCATATATAGGAGGCTTGCCCCTCCGTAGCTGGATTGATCACCACAGACCGGTTCTAGAAAAAAGGCATGAGCGAAACCCTTCTTCGCTAAAAGCTACGAAGGGCGAAGGGGGGTGATTTGATTGGCAGATGATGACCACGATTTAAAACACCAAAAAACTATAACTCCTGCGCAGGAAGGAGAGGGGAAAATAAGCGGAAATACGCCTGATTTAGAATCAGATGATGATACGCTGGAAAATGCCCATGAAATGGGGTTATACAAAGCTGATGACGGAGAGCATCCCCAGGAATTAAATATAGCAGCAGAGGTTATGAAGGCTGAAGAAAGCCGGAGAGGAATTGACTAATTCGAATCCGGATAAAAAATTAGGTATAATTTGCTTTCTTTTTGCGCAGTCCAGCATCTCAACCCCGATTTAATCGGAGTCAATTGTAGAGCACTATGAATTGGATGCATATATTACATAATATTAATACGGATAGATTTTTTGGTTCTACCAATAATTTAGATCGGAGGTTAAAACAGCACAAGGCTGGCTTAAATAGAACAACAAGGGTATTACAAACATTAGAATTAGTTTATAAAGAAGCATTTGAAACAATTGATGAAGCAGGAATTAGAGAAAGGAAATTAGAATAGTATAAAAGTAAAAAATGTATTAATTGGTTAATATCTAACGGGCCGATAGCTCAACGGTAGAGCAATGGACTCTTAATCCATCGGTTGTGGGTTCGAATCCCACTCGGCTCACAAAAAAAAGGAAATGTGTGAAGCTAAGACACATGAAAGGTGGTTCTTCTCACAAATGAAAGGTCGTTCTTCTCACAAATGAAAGGTGGTTCTTCTCACAACAAGAAAAGTAGCTGATATAATCCTAAATATGGATGGTGAAGTTAAACCACAAATTGAATCAGTTGAGCGGCCAGTTAGGCCCTTCAGTCCTGTTTCAGAGGTATCTGGAGAATTAAGTAAAATATTTGTAAATTTACGCTCTAGTGATTCGGCACTAGTTGATAGCGAGCTTGCTATAGTACAAGCAATTACTACAGAAGTTCCAGATGTAGAAGTTGTCTTAGGAGTTGGAACAGATAGAGATGATTTTGATGTATCTTTGGGAAAATACCCCTCGCAAGTAGCTAAAATCCAACATAAATTACAAGAATTAGGATTACAACATGCAAGAATGATACCTAGGCCAAAAAAATCTAGACCTGCTTGGGCAAGGGATATGGGATTTTGGGCAAATGATGGAAGAGTGTTTGTTGTTCCGGGTGAATCTCCTGCAAAAAGAGGATTGCATTCAGCAGGTATAAGCCAACTACCCGCTGAGGAGACAGAAAAGTTATGTACAGCTTTACAAATTGATGAAGTTGCTGCATCATCTTATCCATTTGAAGGAGGCGATGCTGTCTTTACAGATGAAGCATCATATTTTGGTCACTCCGCTGTAAGGTCTGATGCGGATAGAGAAGCGCTAGAAAAAGTAGTTAACTCTTCAGTCAGAGTTTTAGGCAGTGAAGACACATCGAGTCCATTTCCACATCTAGATTCAGGAGTTGTATTTGCTACAAACGATATTGCTTTAATTAATGACCCGGATGCACTTTTTAACATACTTACTTCTTTATCTGACAGTGAATTAATGGAGTGGCAGGGTAAGTTTGAAAGAAAAATGAGAGGAAGAGAAAGAAGGGGTGGGGCAGTTAAGTCTACAGCTGATATAAGTGCAGAGATAATTAGAGATATCGGTTTTATTAGTTCTCCTGGGAAATACGGTCATGATGTAATAAGAGGTGGATTAGAAAGGGAAATAAAGATGATGGAAGCGATAAAGAAACAACTTTTAGCAGATGGGAAAGATTTTATAGAGATTCCTGGTATGACTATGATGGGTTTTCCATTCTCCCCAGTTAATAGTCTTATAGATACGTGGAGTGAAAATGGTGCAACCAAACGGAGATTATTTCTGCCAACATATGGGTTACCTAGATTGGATGAAGAAGTCCAAGGTAAATTACAATATAGTGGAGTATTTTCTAAAATAGTTCCTGTGGAAGTGGGGTGGGAACTTAATTTAAGTCGGGGAGGAATTAGATGTGTAGTAAATGGATTGAGGAAATAATCAGGCTACCGAGTACATTGGAACTTGAATATTGAACTGTTCGAAAGTTTGATAAACTCTATTAAAGTAGTTTTGAAAAGTGTTCAATTCTAGTCTGAGTCGGCTCACTAGTTAACAATTGTTAAAAATAGATGAATGAAGACAACAATTATTGACATGTTTACAGAGAAAAAATACATAACTTTTGACTGTTATGGTACTTTGATTGATTGGGAAGGTGGAATCAGAAAAGCTCTAAAGAAAATATCTGAAAAAAATGGCTTCAATCTGGATCTGAGTAACGTTACTGATAAATATATTAAGGCTGAACTGGAAGTAGAAGCAGAACAATATAGAAAATATCATGAAATCTTACAATTTTCAGCCAAAAAACTTTTTAAACAATTGAGTTTTGATATTTCAGACGAAGACGCTCTTGAGTTTGCAGATTCCATTTATTCCTGGCAACCTTTCCCAGAAACGCATGACGTTTTAACTGGCTTAAAGCAAAAGGGTTACAAACTTATAATTCTCTCCATGATCTCTGTGCCTGCCCGCCTTTGGAGGGGTGAAAGTACCCTTCGACTCTCCTTCGATAAACTCAGGATCGCTCAGGACAAGCCTTGCTGTTAGGTAGCCCTTCGGCAAGTTTACACTGAGCTTATCGAAGTGCTCAGGTTAAACTTATTTTCTGATTCATCTCGGCTACAAGGATCGATTTGATAGTTGCATTTTGCAATTATTTTTGATAATATAATACTGTATTTCCGAAAGAAATACATTTGATTTGCTAAATCCCCCCGGCTCAACTCGACCCGGGGGTTTTTTTGATTAAAACTCCCCAATATCCTAATATAAAATAGTGAAGAAGAAAATCTTAGTCCAATTTGATGGCAGTAATTTTTATAAGAAAGTTAAAAGGGTTTTACCTCAAGTCCATTTAACCAATTTTGACTATGCCGGATTAGCTCATTTTTTGGCTAAAGATAAATCCACTCAAGTAGTTTACTATGTGGGTGAAATCAGAAAATATCCTGGGAATAAGAAATCTCAATCCCTTTATGCAAATCAGCAAAAGCTATTCACCAATCTAAGAAATCAAAATATTGAAATAAAACTGGGATATCTTTTATTTTCAGACGGAAAATTTAACGAAAAAGGCGTTGATGTTCAAATTGCAGTAGATCAAGTGCGTGGAGCCATCAAAAATGAATACGATAGATGTTTTCTTATTTCATCAGATACAGATTTACTACCAGCTATTCAAACAGCAAAGGATGAGAAAAAAGAGATTATTTATGTTGGCTTTGAAAATTTTATTAGCCGCGCTCTTCAGAAGAACTGCTCCTCATATCTAATTTTAAGAAAAAACCAGCTCCTTAAGTCTGCAAAAGTTAAAAAAAGTTGATGTACTTTATTCTTTCAAACGAAAAACCACGGATGATAATCCGTGGATAAAGTTTGTTTCGCCGATAGGGCAGTCTCGCCGAAGGCGAGCAAGAAGAGAAACTACGGGCGAAGCGCAGCGGAGTCCGCAGAGGCTCATTATGTATCTTTTAGACCAAATTGATAGGCAAATTCTGAGTTTAGACCGTCCTAAAGGAATAATTAAGAGAATCCGCAGTCTGTTTAAGGTACTACGAGGGTCACATTTTTATTCTTGCAAAATACCGAGCAGCTTAGCTTCGCGGACACAACCTTGGCGAGAAGAACATATATACCCCGTCAGCCTTTCGGTCTGAGCTCAGGGTCGAAGACTTGCTGCGGGAGAGTTCATTAGAATGTTCCGAAATATCTGTCCCCAAAATCTCCTAATCCTGGAACTATAAATTTTTTTGCGTCTAAACCTTTGTCTAACGCGGCGGTAAATATCTTAATCTCAGGGAATTCTTTATGTATTGCCCCGATTCCCTCAGGCGCACAAACAATACTTACAATCCTGACTTCTTTTGGTTTTTCCGGCATTATTTTCCTCAAAACATGGAGTGCTGAACCGCCTGTTGCAAGCATTGGATCCGGAATTAAAATATTTCTCCCTCTAAAATTTGGCATTTTCCAGTAATATTCTTTCGCCTGCGCAGTTTTCTCATCCCTTGCAAGCCCGGCAAATCCAACTTTAGCAGACGGGATTATTTCCAGTGCTGCGGGTAAAAACGCAGCTGCAGACCTTAAAATTGCAATCACTGCAAAATTATCCAAATCCTTAATATCCGAAACAGAAAAGCCGGTTAAGAGCTTAACAATCTCACGGGCATTTTTCCTGAACTTAGCTATTCCGATATTCCTGTCCCTTAAATACCCAAGGTACTTTGAAACCAAATCATTTTCTAAAATAAAAACATTTTGCATAACTTAATTTTACCATTCTAACACCAGCTTGTTTTTGGAAAATCCGGCAATATTAGCCTCCGTTTTAATATAAGGGAAGTTAAACAGCTGCACTATGCGCAAATCCCTGCTGGTTCACATTTACACTCCCACCTTTACACTCCCACCTTTAAGGTGTAAAGCTAAACATCATTTTTTAAAAATTACCCACTTGTGCAATGTGATACTTACAAATATAATTCATCCTATGAGTCAGATTACAGCAGAAAGAGAACGCGCCACTCAAATAAGACCTAAATCTATACAATTTACAAGATCCTTATCGGATAAATATTCTAATCCAGAGGCATTGCTTACCCAACCTGTTAATCGGCAGAAGATAAACGATACTTTAAATAGCTCCGGATTTGTGAGAGGTAACACGTTAGATTTAAGTGATTTAACTTTAGGCTGGTCTTTTTTGTGGCAGGTTCATACGGCAAATTTTTCTGTTCCTCAATTCCCAACAGGCTTTGAAAGCGTAAGTGCAATGGTCGCAGTATCAGAACACTCTTATCCTACTGATAGAATTAAGATCGGATACAGAAAATCCTTTTGTTCTTGGAAAATTTGCATTAGGGGAAATAAATCCTGAAGAATTTGAAGAGAACATTCGGACTTTTTATGACCAGTTGGTTTATCATCCCAATAAAAGCTTCAAAGAGAGATATAGAAACGCTATATCAACTGTACTAGGCATAGGAGGAGTAGGAACAATATCTGCTGGCTTATATTCTATTAATCCTTATGATATCAACTATGGCTGGGTAATATTTCCGGGTGCAGTTTTAGGAGGAGGAGCACTCTGGTTATTAGGAAATGCAGATGAGGCAGAAAAAAAACGCGTTAAAAATACACTTTCCAATGTACCAGGCGCAAGGACTTATTTTGCCGGAGATACTGTTACTGACGCAATTGACGATTTAAAAAAAGCCAGAGATTTACATTTAGACCAAAGAGCAATTTCTGATGCTGTCCGGCAAAAATTGGGATATGATCCTGGAGTTTTCCTTACAGCCATTAGCTCTATACCTTATTTTGGTTCT
>CAYMUB010000046.1:0-7408 GCA_964393545.1 uncultured Gammaproteobacteria bacterium
AGCTTAGTTTTTATTTCTTCAGTAAATGACTGGGCTTGCCTCCCATAAGCATTACGGTCTATCTCTATATCCATAAGTTCTAGTGTTTTTTGGCCTTCCCCTTTATTTTGGATAGTTTTTGCCAGCATGATTGCTCCGGCACAAGTTCCAAAAATGCTCTTAATTTTTTTCATTTGTTCAAACATGCCTTCTCTTGAGCAAAGTTTATAAAGTGTGGTGCTTTCACCTCCAGGGATGATTAATGCGTCCAGATTATTGAGTGCTTCTTTTGTACGAACAGGTAAAATATTTATCTGGAGTTTGAGATTGTTAGCAGCTTTTTTTGTAGCATTTATGTGTTCAGAAACATCACCATGGAAAGCAAGTACACCTATATTAAGATATTTCATAGAGTCATAACTTGCACTAAACTAGTTAAAATGATTTTATAATTACTGTTTAGAGCTCTTGTATATTACCATCAGATATGAAATTGCGCCAACAACCGCAATCCTAGACAAGCAGCATATTAGAATGTTATGATCAGAACTCCAATTATGGCTAGAGAGATCAAAGAGGTTATAGCTTTCCATGAAGCATTAGTAGGGAAACAACCAGAAGCAGACTCGAAATCTTTACAGGAACAAGCCTTAAGAACTCTCCGTAGTGCTGTTGATGCAGCTCAAATGATAGGTGCTCTTCTTCCAAGGTTACCTTCTCAAGACAAACAATCTGAAGCTAAACTAGAGGTATCTATGGGAGAATCAGGTCTATTGAGTACTTCTCAGTTAGTTGAGAGAGAACATGAGGCATTAAAAGATTTTTTTGGAGAAGAAGTACCTATTGCACAACCTCCAGAACTTTTACTTAAAGCACAAGAGATTGCTATAGGAGAAGGGTTAGGTAGACTTGTTCCAATTTACTTTGTATTTGACACTAAACTATTTACTCTTGAGACCGATTATCCTGGATGGAATGTCAAACCTGAGGTATGGTTTTGGGATGAACGAGGACGAGGTGAAATTACACCTGATGTATTAATTGCTGGTGATTATTGGGGTTTAATTGATATAAGCCATAGACCAAATTATAGACATGGTAGGCAAATGTTTGCAGATGATAATGGCTTAGGTTCAATACTAAAAGGGCTTAGAGAAGATGAAAGCATTATAGTTCCTCACCACTTGAGAAATGTTGTTCCTGACACTTCCCGTTTTGGTATTTCTCCTAATGAACAGGATAAATCTGTCTTACCCTTATTGGCCACACGACTACGATTAACAAGCGAAGTTATAGCTGGGTTGATTGAAGTGACTCGGCCTACTGAAGAAGAGTTCAATTTCGCAGGCAATCTCCGATATCCTTATTTTGGTGAAGTAAATAGCTGGGAGTGGTTTCAAAATCTAGTCGGGGGCTTTCGCCGAGTCTTTGGCGGACACGTAGATCTTGGTGGCCTTGCATATGTTGACTACCGCTGGCCTGATTCTCACGCTGACTATGCTGCCTTTCGTCCTTTAGTAAGATTCTCCCCAAAGCTTGGATAATCTGGTAATATTAGATACCCCGTGTTGAGAGTTTGTTTTCTAAGGTGGATATTTCCTGACCCTTCATAGCTTCACCTAAGTTTTCAGATGCTTGGGCAATTTTTTTCGGATCATTAAAATGGGCAACAGCATCAACAATTGCCTGGGCGCGTTTCTCTGGATTAGAGCTTTTGAAAATACCTGATCCAACAAACACCCCATCAACTCCAAGCTGCATACAAAGAGCAGCATCAGCTGGTGTAGCAATACCTCCTGCTGCAAAGTTAACAACTGGCAGTCTACCAAGACTGGCAGTTTCTCTTATCAAATCATATGAAACCCGGTAGTCTTCAGCTATTTGACGCAGCTTTTTTATATTTTTAGCATCAAGAAGTTTTTTAATGTAAGCTACACCACTGTTAACAGCACGGATATGCTTAATTGCTTCAACAATATTACCGGTTCCTGCCTCACCTTTAGTTCTGATCATTGCAGCTCCTTCTGAAATCCTCCGCAGAGCCTCACCTAGATCGCGAGCTCCACAAACAAAGGGAATCTCAAATTTATGTTTATCAATATGAAATTGTTCATCTGCTGGAGTTAAAACTTCGCTTTCATCAATAAAATCTACACTGAGTACTTCTAAAACTTGAGCTTCAACAAAGTGGCCAATTCTGCATTTGGCCATGACAGGAATAGTTACTGATGATTGTATCTCTTTAATTTTCACAGGATCTGCCATCCTTGCCACTCCTCCATCTGCCCGAATATCAGCTGGCACCCGTTCCAACGCCATAACCGCGACTGCTCCCACCTTTTCAGCTATTTTAGCCTGGTCCGCGTTTACCACATCCATAATTACTCCACCTTTGAGCATTTGGGCAAGACCTGATTTTACTTGAAATGTTCCCTTATTTACCATAATGATAGTTTAATATTCTATTTGCATATTATATACTGTAACCCTATTAGGTTGGTATAGATCATTTCATTCAAAAATAACCCATGGAACAAGATAAAGGTATAAGACTTAATCCCGACCAATTAAGAAAATTTAGAGTTGATTATACCTTAGATGAACTAATAGAAGGAACTGTTCACGCTAATCCATTTATACAATTTAGAAGGTGGTTTGACGAAGTAACTCAAGTGCAAACCGAACCAAATGCTATGGCTTTAGCAACAGCTACTCCAGATGGTGTACCATCAGTCAGGATTGTGCTTATGAAAGAATTTGATGTAAATGGGGTGGTATTTTTTACCAATTACGAGGGAAGAAAGGGTAGAGAGATAGCTGTTAACCCAAAAGCTGCTGCTGTTTTTTATTGGGATACTTTACAAAGACAAGTCAGAATTGAGGGAGGGATAACAAGGCTGCCAGAAGATGAGTCTGATGCATATTATCAAAGTCGGCCCCGAGATGCCCAAATCGGTGCGTGGACATCGAGACAAAGCGAGGTCATTCCGGACCGCTCTTTTCTTGAGCAAAGAGTAGCAGAATTAGGAAGACAATTTGGTGAACAGCCAATACCAAGACCTCCCTTTTGGGGAGGATATCGGATTATCCCAGATTCTTTTGAATTCTGGCAAGGTAGGAAGAATCGTCTTCACGATCGTTTGGCTTATACTCACCAAGAAGATGGATCGTGGATTATACAACGATTATCCTCGTAATCCCTCTTTGTTTAATTAAACTGATTTTGGGCTTGCTCTAAGCCTTTTTCCAAAAGTAAATCCATGGCTTTGATGGCTTGCTTAATCATATGCTTTAAATGTGATTTTTCAGAATGGGTAAATGGTTCTAACACAAATTTTTCAGCAGAAACATGGATGGCTTTTTTTTCAGCACTTTGGGTTTTTAAGTTCCCTATCCCCAAGCGTACCCTGATAAACTGATCTGTGCCTAATGAAGAAATAATTGATTCTACCCCATGATGCCCGGCAGCAGCTCCGCCAATCCTGACTTTAATTTTTCCTAAAGGCAAATCCAACTCATCATGAATGATAATAATATTTTCCGGAGTTATTTTGTAAAAATTTGCTACTGCACTAACAGCCAGGCCAGATTTGTTCATAAAAGTTTGTGGTCTGACAAATAATACCTCCCCTCTTTTGATTATTTCTGCTTTAAATTTACCCTCCAGTAACCACTGCTCATCCCCAGTTTCTTTTATAAATTTTTTTATTATCTCAAAACCTAAATTATGTCTGGTGCCTGCATATCTACTTTCAGGATTTCCTAAACCAACTAGTAATTTCACTTTTTTAGCGCCTCCAAGATTTGGTCATGGATCAAACCATTTGATGCCACAATATCAACCTGTTTTTTATTCCAATCCGGTTCATCCCCTTTTAGATCAGTCACCTTCCCTCCTGCTTCTTTAACAATAATTGTACCTGCTAACACATCCCAGAGTCCGCCTATTTGAAGTTGGGCTTCTAAGATGCCCTGGGCTGTATAGGCTAATGCTAATGCCCCTGATCCTAGATTATAAATATAACCTACCTTATTACAAAGAGGCATAACATAACTATTAAATTTTATCTGTCTATTTTTTTTATGTCCAAGATCCATAGAAACTACCGCACTTTCCAATTTATTCTTCTTGTTAACATTAATTTTTTTTTCGTTTAAAAATGCTCCCTTACTTTTCTCTCCAAAGTAGAGATCACCTGAGGATACATGATAAATTACGCCTAATATAGGTTCATTAACCTTTAGCAATCCAATTGATACAGTAAAGCTTGGTACCCTGGCTGCATAAGATATAGTACCGTCTAATGGATCAATTGCCCAAGTATAATCTGATCCTTTATCAATCTTGTTATTTTCCTCAGCAATTATATTATGTGTGGGAAAGTTTTTGGTAAGAATTTGGACAATTTTTTGTTCGGATTCTAAATCTGCCTGGGTAGCAAAATCACTCTTGTCTTTATTTTTAAACTTATACTGGTGTTTTTTCCCAAAATAGCTGGTAATAATCTCTCCTGCTTCCAGGGCTGCTTGTTTGGCAATTTTTAAAAAGTTATCTTCCATATTATTAATCAAATAAACCTAATTGAGGAATTTGAATCTCCTCTTCTATCCTTTTTTCTTCGTTTCCCCAAATTTTGACCACTCCATATACCCCATCATACCCTGGATCTATAACTAATTGCCCTTTTCTGTCCCTATCCACCCCTTCAGCTATTTTTGATCCTGAAACTTTAGCAATCTCTGAAATATCTACCTTGCTTAAAATCTTCATTTCGCTACCTAAAACAGTAGTTAATTTATTGTATTCATTTAAAACCTTTTGGGTTGTTGGGGCAGTTCCAAAGCTTTCTGCCAAAACTGTTAAAAGTGGCACTAACATTTTATACCCAGCTCTGTTTGGAAAAGCTTTGCTTTTTATAAACCCTTTTTCATTTTCAATTTTCAAATCTCTCATCGACCGCTCCGCGATCGCTTCTACCCGCTCCATCACTCCCACAGTTAAACCTCTTTTGCAAACAGGGCAGATTGTTCCTTTTTGTTTTGTATCTTCAGGAGTGTATCTGATATTACAATTCCTGTGTCCTGTGTAATGATATTTTCCTTCTTCAGGATAAAATTCTATTGTGCCAGCAATTTTTTGGTTTTTTATAGCTTCAAACATCCCTGAATAACCCTGGCTTACATCTCCTGCAAAAACTGTTGATTCCCTACCTAAGTTTGGCAAAGAATGAGCATCAGAAAAAGAGAGAATAGAACGGTTATCTAATTCTTTAATTCTCCAATTCATAGCTGGATCAGAAGAAAGACCAGTTTCTATGCCATAAACATACTCAGTTAAATCCTCAAAACAATCTTGTAAAGAATCATAACCAGATTGTGAACCAAATACCCCAAACCAAGGAGTCCAGCAATGGCTAGGCACAAAAATGGCTTTATCTGAAGCTTGTAAAGCTATGCTTAATAGATCTTTGGAGGATATTCCTACAATTGGTCTTCCATCTGAACTTAAATTAGCTCTTCTGGAGAGTAGATCTTTTTGAAACCTTTCTGCAGATTGGAAATCAGGCATGAATACTAAATTATGTATTCTCCTCCCCTTACCTTTATGGGTATAAATTGAGGCAATCTCAACAGTTAAAACAAATTTTATCCCCTGACTACCCTGATCTCCCTGATAACTCAAAAATCCAGATCCATCTTCTTTTAATTGGCTCTTTAACTCTGTTAACCAGAGTGGGTGTAGAAAATCACCTGTGCCTAGAACATCTATCCCTTTTAATTTTGCCCAGTGGGTTAAATTTGGGATATTAAGTTGTGGCGAACAAGCTCTGGAAAATCTGGAGTGAATATGCAAATCAGCAACATAAGCCATGGGCTGATTCTATCATATTATTTTAACCTTATTTAATCTTTTTTCGATAATTTTTTTAAATTATTATCAAAGGTAAATAATTCCGCATCGAGTTTATGACTTAATTTATGTAGCCTCTTGAGCCAGATAACCTTCAAAGCTTTCTCTAATTTTTTTAAATGGAATTTTTTTCTCTGTTTTAAAAGAGCCTGCCAGGTCAAGTAAATCTTCAACAGGCTCAATAATTATCCTGCCTTGTTCTTTGGTAATCATCACTTTCTTTTGGTCAATATTCAACTCTCTCCTGAGTTTAGCTGGAATACTAATTTGACCTTGTCTAGTCACAGTAGAAATATACATATTACATTAATTATATCACAATTACATTAACTTTTTCAAAATACATTAAAGAGATATTTAAACGCGCAAATCAGCCACATACACCATATTATTGGGAATTAATCATAATTAATAGTAATTATTAATCATCGCCAGCATCGAAAGTGAGAACGTACGTACCAGGATTTGTTTACAAGGTTAGTCCTATAGTTGCATAAAGGCTCTAGATTAGATATAATTTCTAACATGATCCACAAAGCAGAAGGTGAAGGTAAAAATAATAAAGAACTAGCAGCTGGATTAGTTGGTGAAAATGTCTTTCGGGTACAAAGAACGCCAACAATTGCTCCTTATACATACCCAGCCATATTTGTTTACACAAATAGCTTAATAGATAAAAACCCTATTGCCTTTCTAAAAGATTACATCCTTAGGCATAGAGAAGATAATTTTGAGAATGACTATATAAAAAGGTTTATTCATATAATGAATTTACCAGCTTTGCAAAAACATGGTTTAGGTGTCTCATATGATGTAGATGAAAGGTTTAGAACATTGATTGGACCTATGATGTATCGTTATGAAGGTACAGTTAGAAATCCTGACGGAAGTTTTGTCCTAACTATACCTGATGATTGCTACCATACAATAACATTAGATGTCTCAGAAGAGGCTCAACTATTAGAAGAACCACAAAGGATACGGGAGCGCTTAGAAGATAGACTTTTATTAACGAAAATGCTTGATTTTCAACGATCTAACAGAAGTATTATTCAATAATCAACCTATTCCGTTCGTTCCTAAATACTGGTATTATCTTGAGGATTTTTAAGTTTTACCCCAGCTTCAACCATAGCATCAATAAACGCTTGCCGACCTGCCTCAGTTACTACACGAGCAATTCTATTTACATTTCTCCTTCTTTCAAAATATTCAGGATGTTCGGGTTCTAATTTAGCCCTTACTTCTTTAGCAATTTTAGCAGATTTGTGCTCATCTCTAAATATTGCGGATAAACCATCTTCACTCAAAGACAGGTCAGTATCTTTAATACTTTCAGTATTTTCATCCTGCAGTTCTACCCCTTCTCCAACCATAGCATCAATAAACGCTTGCCGACCTGCCTCAGTTACTACACCTACAGATCTTGCACCATTCATTCTTCTATCAAAATATTCTGGATGTTCGGATTCTAATTTTGTTCGTACTTCATTGGCTAGTTGTTTTAATTTTGCCTTA
>CAYMUB010000047.1:0-9550 GCA_964393545.1 uncultured Gammaproteobacteria bacterium
ACCTGTATAGCTTTCTTTCCAGATGCTGTTGGGACAATTCTCGTTCTCACTTCTTAATTATATACGCACTAATAACTAACCTTAGTGTCCCAAAAGTAACTAATTTGAAGCTAGACTAGTTGAGGTGTCCTAAGTCGGGAATAATCAATGAAAACTTATGCTTTTATTGATAGCCAGAATCTAAACTTAGGAACAAGTAAGGATATAAGGAAAAAAGGGAAAATAATTTATAAAGGGTGGAAGCTGGATTTTAAAAAATTTAGGAAATATTTATCAGATAAATTTCGAGTAAATAAAGCACTTCTGTCATTTGAAAAAAAGGGTGGCGTCTACTACTTTCTGATACAATAGCTTCATGTCGGACTATTGCTGCTTTTCATGAAAAATTTAACATTTAAGGACTACAAAAAGATTCGTACTCCCTTTGTTTTCTTTGATGAAACCGGAAGTTTGAATGACAAGATTAACAGGTTTTTCTGTTTGGGGATGGTGAAATGTATGCAACCCTTTTATTTGGATAGCAGGATTAGAGAGATTAGGCAAAAATACCAATTCTATGATGAGATTAAATGGAATACTTTATCAAAAGCCAAGGTTAATGTCATAAAAGAAATCATCGAGGCTGTTTTTGAGACACCTGGAATTTATTTTTCCTGTATTGTTATCAATAAAGACAATATTAAATTTGAGGAAGAGTTTGGAAATAATCCCTATAAGGCTTATGAAGTTTTTACAGAAATTTTACTTAAACAAAGTATTGATGAGAACGAAATACTAACAGTTTTGGCTGATTTTGTGACGACTCCCAAAAATATAAAATTTGAAGTAGATGTTAAACATAATCTAAATGAGTCTTTGGATAGGTTGGCGGTTGGAGGCATACACAGAGTTGATTCTAAGGGAGTTAATATTATTCAGATAGTGGATTTGTTTATTGGAGCAGTGATTTATTGCTATAAAAAAGATCTAAAGCTAGTCTCCGGAGATAAAAATAAGATAAAAATTCTAAATTTAATACTGAATAAACTTCAAAGAAAAGATTTTGCTGGTGGGGTTAATACAAAAAGATTTAAGGTATTTGAGTATAATCATACCTTAGAAGGTACTAAAAAAGGGCCATCATCCTAACGGTTGACGCCCTTCTTCAGTTAAATATGTTACTACAATATTCTGAGAAAATCAAGAAGAAGGAAATATATAGGATATGAGTTTAAAGGTGGGGATAGTAGGGTTGCCAAATGTTGGGAAGTCAACACTTTTTAATGCTCTTTTGAAAAAAAGGGTGGCTTTGAGTGCTAATTATCCTTTTGCTACTATTGAACCAAATACTGGAGTAGTGGCTGTGCCAGATTCTCGTCTCTTGGAACTGGCAGAGTTGGTGAAGACAGAAGAAAGAATGGATTCACTTCCACCCTTAATTCCGGCAGTTGTGGAGTTTGTGGATATTGCAGGCTTGGTTAAAGGGGCTTCAACAGGCGCAGGATTAGGCAATAAGTTTTTATCACATATCAGAGAAGTAGATGCCATAATTCATGTATTAAGAGATTTTGAGGACAGTAGCATTATCAGGGAGGGTGCTGAAAATCCCAAAAGTGATAGAGAAACTATAGAAACAGAATTAATTTTAGCTGATTTGGAAACAATTCAAAAATTAATTGATTTTGCCGAGAAAGAGTTAAAGTTTTCCAAAGATTTGTTAGACCCCAAAAAATTGGAAATTCTAAAGAAAATTAAAGAAGACCTGGATAAAGGAGTATATATTGGGGATAGTTTGATTAAAACAGCAGAAAGTATGGATGAAAGATTACAGGACTGGATTATAAAGTTACCCCTTCTTTCTATAAAACCAGTGCTTTATGTGTATAACGTGAGTGAAGAGGAGATTGCTTCGCCTTCGGCTCGCAATGACGTTAACCAGCTAACAATTTGTGCTAAATTAGAAGAAGAATTAGCTGATTTAAATGAGGATGAAAGAAAGGAATATTTAAAAGAACTGGGAATTTCTGAAACTGGTTTAGAAAGATTAATCAAAAAAGCCTACCATTTATTAGGGCTGGCATCATTTTTAACAGCAGGGAAAAAAGAAATCAGAGCCTGGACAATTAAGCAAGGAATGAAAGCACCTCAAGCTGCCGGAGTAATTCATACTGATTTTGAGAAAAAATTTATCAGGGCAGAGGTTATAGAGTATGAAAAATTAATTGAAGCAGGTTCACATGTGCAAGCAAAACAAAAAGGTTGGGTAAGGACAGAAGGGAAAGAATATATTGTTCAAGATGGGGATGTGATAGAGTTTTTAATTGGTGGTTAGAGTAAGCTTAGACTAGCACTTCTTAAAGCATGAGAGTATTTTATTGGAGTTGCATTAGGAGAACTGACTGGAGAGAAAGTAACATCAAAGCCATATTGCCACATACTTCTAGCAAAGACTCCTACGCATCCACCTGGTATTAAATTTCTTTCTAGCCATTCATCTGCAAAAGGGTGGTTATCACGCCTGTAGAAAGGGATGGCTCGTACAAAGTCAGCATTGCGATCTAAATCTCTATGAGAATCCACTTCAATAAGGCAACTTTCCGCAGTAAAGTTGACTAAATATTCTCCCCCAACCTTTAATAGTTTAATTCCTAAGGAACGGAATTGTGATACAACTTTAAACCATTCACCTATGTCTTCAGGAAAAGATTTCCATACTCTGTAGAGACTGTATAAAGAGTTCCGGTTTTGTCTGTGCCGATTCTTTGAGGGATGCCTTCTAATCCATGACTTTCTTCAAATACTACTAATGCTTGGTTATGTTTTAAAGCTTCATCAATAACCCTATCTCGATTTTCAGGATAAGAAGGTCGTGAAGGCATATGTTTTGGTTTCTCTCCTTGATACGCATGCATCAGTATTGAGAGAACTCCTTTTTGAGTTCGTACTTTACCTTGCAAAACATTTCGTTGTTCAACAGTAAGTCTAGTTAAATCAAGTAATTCCAACCTATCTACCTTTGACATATTTATCCGATAGTATACCTTAATTGATACTAATTTGCTTCATAATAAACTCCATTAGTTCTTCCTCTTTTTATAATTAACCCAACCTGTCTCAGTCTTTTTAAATGGTATCTTAAAGTTCTTTCTGGGGTAGTGTAAAAGCTTCTTTTTAAAGTTTTCATCTGGATTAACTTATGTTCTCTAATGACCTCTAAAAGAGCAGATTGTTTAATAAAAAGTCTCTCCTCCATAAGTTGCCGAATATTACCAGATATTACCTAATGTTGCCAGATATTGCCAAATCTATTACGCAGGGTTGCTACCTACTATTGGTGTTGCTACAATACCAAGTTATGTTTGTCGAATTGAATCCTTTATATATACCTGCAAGAAGACTTGACAGTGTAGTTGATCTAAAAGTAGTTCCGGGTTTTAATCAGGAGTTTCAGGATGAAGTTAAAGATGCTGATCCTTATGTAATCTACACACATGAAGCTCAATCTGATGGTGCGGCAGCAGCTGTGGTAACAGAATACCTTGTGCAGCTAGCTAAGGAAGCAAATAGAGTGCCTTGTTTAAGAGGTTTTGTAATGGGTGCTGCTGGATCTATGGCTAATGGGAGACAAGGATGGAAGTTGCGACTAATGTATCATGTATTTAATTTGCTTGTCTCGGCAAAAGGTTTAAAGGTTTATCCATATACTAGAGAAAAAGATGAAAAAGAGCATGGTATGAAGCGGAATAGAGCAACATTAATAGCCGAACATAGACCTATGCTTAATAAAATGAAAGAAGGTTACCCGCCTTCTATACTAGCAAGTGGTTCTGTGGAAGCTGGACGTCATGATATAGGTCGTGACCCAGAAGATATTCATGGTCTGCAAAGGCTTAGGGGTAATGAGGTTTTAATTCTGGCTAAGGAGTTGATGAGTAATAATCATGGTAGAGATATCTTTCTTGTTGTTGTTGGACTACATGGAGGGTTTAGGTTACAAAGTCCGAATAGAGATAAAAGTTATCCTACAAAAGAAGGACTGGCAACCTTCTTTGGAATACCAGAAAGATTTATCCCTCATACTAGGATGGAAGCAAACATAGGCATAATCATACCAGGAAGACAAATGAATGAGAGGTTTGGGAGAGACTGGGTAAAAGCTTATAAGGATAAAGACGAAGAGCTGCGTGAGCAAAGAGTTCAAGTAATTAATGATTTTATAATGAAAAGAGGTGCTTTACTTGTACCACCTCATGCCCGTGGTGTTTACTCACAAGCTATTGAACTTTCGACTCCTTCTTAGTACAATACCCACAATGAATTCATATTATTTAACTTTGGTGTTAAAACCAGATTTGGAAGAAAAGGTGAGAGTTGCACTTTTGGATGCTATGGTTAAAAAATTAACAGGAGAAGATGGAAAAGTTGACAAGACTGATCTTTGGGGAAATAAAGATTTAGCTTACCCAATAAAAAGACAAACCAAAGGATATATAGCTCACTACGAGATTACAACTGATCCTAAAAATGCTAAAACTATTGACAATAGTTTAAAAGCAGAAGAAGATATACTAAGATATTTGATAATTAGACGATAGATGATAGAAACTGGAAGATAGATGGCAAGCAGAAGTTGGAATAGAGTAGAATTAATAGGAAATTTGACTAGAGACCCGGAACTTAGGTTTACCCCCAATGGCGCTGCAGTTTGTACTTTTAGTTTGGCAACTAACAGAACTTTTGTTACTGATGGTGAAAAAAGAGAAGAAGTGGACTTTCATAAATTAGTGGCCTGGAATAAATTAGCAGAGCTTTGTAATCAACTTCTTAAAAAAGGAACTAAGGCTTTCATCTCTGGAAGATTACAAACCCGTTCCTGGGAAGCACAAGATGGGACACAGAAGCAAACCACAGAGATTGTGGTGGAAGATATGATTGTCCTGACTCCTAAATCCAGTACAGATTCAGAGAAACCACCACCACAAGCAGTTCCTGTTGTAGAAAAGAAAGAAAAAGTAGCAGAAGTTACTCCACAGCCACAGGAAGAAGTTAAAGATGATGGGGATTTGCCTTTCTAATGTGATATAATCTCCCCCATGTCTACTAAAAGAACAATTACCAGAAAAGTGATACCTCAATCTAGTGTTAAAGAAGAGGTAAAAATAGAGAAAGAGATTCCACAGGTTACAGTTAGCAAGGCTGAACAACATATTGATCAAAATGAAGAGGAAGAAAGATCATATAGAAAAGAAAGAGTCAAAAGAGAATGTTATTTTTGCCAAAGCAAGTCCATCCCTTCTTACACAAACCTGGCTAACCTAAGACGCTATTTAACAGATAGAGCTAAAATTGTTGGTAAAGAGAGAAGCGGGGCTTGTTCAAAACATCAAAGAGGAGTTACTAAAAATATTAAATATGCCAGACATTTAAGTTTGCTTCCATTCGTACCCGAAATCTAGTAAAATTAGGCTATGCCCGGCCTTTTTGATAGTTTTGATAATCTTGACATAATTGATGTAAATTCTCTAGTGCTCTATCTTAAAAATCCTTCTCCAGTTGCTTCTTTGGAAAATTATTTAGCAAATAGAATTTTATATCCCACAACTATTCCTTTAACAGCATTAGATATGGAAGTTGATTTAGCAATTTTAAGAGAAGCACTGCGGATTAATGGAGGTAATCAGTTTTTAAATGTTACTTTAAGAAAAATCATTATTCCAGGAAGGTTTTTACAATATATTCCAAATCTGGTGAACTTGACCTGGGCATTTGTAGATGGTTTGCTTTTAAATAGAAGTAAAAAGGACTGGCTTGAAGATCTCTGGACTGTTATGTTATCAGGTGATATTGATGAAACAGTTGGGACAGTCTTACTTCCTCAATTTGAAGGAGCAAAAGATGAAATGGCTATTTCATTGATGGGTAAAGATTTTAAAATTTCAGCTGGAAGTTTAACTTTAGTGCCTTGTCCTAAATCCAAATGTCAGATTTCCTATAAATTCAACAAAGGTAAGATTTTAGGTAAAAATATCAATGTTGTTGAAGTTTATGGAGGAAAATTAGGACTGATGATTGATGGAAGAGTCTTATGAAATTATTTGCTGCAATCCGTCATAGGGTTAAACAAGACATTATAGTCAGGATTCACAGGCAGTTAAAAGGTAAAGGAACCGTCAGTGTTTTTAAAGGTCAAGAAGTTGTTCCTTCAGATATTATAGGTAGTGCTTATATTTCTTCTGGATTTAGAATTTTGAAACTGGCTGAAGAATTATCTGTTTCTGCTTCTGAAGTTGGGAGATATATGTTGAAGCCTTTGGGTCAAAGAATGTATAAAGATGAACTTTTGGCTCAAAAAGAGGGAGGTATATTTGCAGCTAGAAAAAACATCACTGCTCCAACTGATGGAATATTAGACTACTTAAATCCAAAAACTGGAGAACTTAGAATGACACTAATGCCAAAAAAAGTAGATTTACCTTCAGGGGTGTTTGGGATAGTTGAAAGTGTAGATTCAGCAAAAGGTCAAATATTAATCAAAACCCAGGTTAGCCGAATAGTAGGAATGTTTGGTTCAGGAAGAGTGAGAGATGGGATATTACATGTTATCTCAAAACGGGATGAACTGGTTGGGAAAACGCTTGTTTCTTCAAAACTTGATGGACAAATTTTAGCAGGAGGCAGTTTAGTTTTTAAAGATGCTATTGCAGCTAGTATTTCAAATGGAGTTTCAGGAATAATAGCAGGAGGGCTCAATGCCAGGGATTATAAAGGTATTGCTGGTGGAAGATTACTTTTTCCTAAAAAAATAGATACTGATATCGGAATTTCTATTGTAGTTTGTGAAGGATTTGGGTCTATTCCTATGGGTGAAGATATTTATGAAGTTTTAAAAAAATATAATGGCAGATTTGTCTTAATTGATGGGAATGGAAGTGTCATTAATTTACCCTCTTTTGATCCAAATAGTATAATTAAAGTCAGATCTACAGCCTTTCCACCTATACAACAGGAAAATTTAACAAAATATCAAAGATTAGATGATCATAACATAGAATTAAAAGCGGGTTTTAGAGTAAGGATTGTGGGTAATTCTTTTCAAGGAGAACAGGGTAAAATAATAGCTTTGGATCAAACACAAACTATTTTGCCTTCAGGAGTTTTAGCTTATTTGGCAACCATTGAGACAAAAAGAAGGAAAATTCAAGTACCAGTTGCGAATTTAGAGATTATCGATTATATTCACTAAATCCAGATGAAAAATTTTAACCCAAGAATTATATTAATTGTGATTTTAGCTTTTCTTTTAGGATGGCAGTGGGGTCACCAGGAAGTTTTAATAAAGTGGGTAAAGTACAAACCATCAGTTTCTATTATAAATAGAGAAGTACCCAAAAATATCAACATTGATTTTAAGCTGTTTTGGGATACTTGGGATCTAATATCCCGAACCTATATAGATAAAAAAGCTTTGGATCCAAGCAAATTATTTTATGGAGCAATGTCTGGTATGGTTTCTGCAATAGGTGATCCTTATACAGTTTTTTTGCCTCCTGAACAACAAAAATCAACCAAAGAAGAATTAAATGGTAGCTTTGATGGAGTAGGGCTTCAATTGGGATTCAAAGAGGGTAAGCCCCCAAGACTAGTGGTAATTGCTCCTCTTGATGGAACTCCAGCAAAACAAGTTGGAATAAAGCCGCAGGATTTTATTGTCAAAATTGATGACAAAGACACCACCGGGATGAGTTTGCCTGAAGCTGTCAGATTGATTAGAGGCCAGAAAGGCACCAAAGTAAATTTAACCATTTTTAGAGAAGGAGATTCAGATACCAAATCCTACAGTTTAACCCGGGAAACGATCATTGTTAAAAGTGCAGAGGTTTCTTTTAAAGAAACAAAAGCAGGTAGGAATGTGGCTGTAATTAAGCTGTCCAGGTTTGGAGAAAGAACCAAAGATGAATGGGCGCAAGCAGTAAGTGAGTTAGTGGCTAAAAATCCTTCCGGGGTTATTTTGGATCTTAGAAATAATCCTGGTGGGTATTTGGAAGGAGCAGTCTTTATTGCCTCTGAATTTTTAGAGGGTGGGGATGTTGTTTTACAGGAAAATAATGAAGGGCTAAAAGTGCCATTTAAAGTTAGCAGAGTAGGCAAGCTAATCAAAATACCGATGTTGGCATTAATTAATAAGGGTTCAGCATCAGCTTCAGAAATTGTGGCAGGAGCCTTGCAAGATAGAAAAAGAGCCAGGCTTTTGGGGGAAAAGTCTTTTGGTAAAGGAACTATTCAGGAAGCTCAAGAATTACCAGGTGGTACTGGTATTCATATTACAGTTGCTAAATGGTTAACACCAAATGGCAGATGGGTAAATGAGCTTCAAGGTCTTGACCCGGATATTAAAATAGAAGCAGATAAAGAAGATGTTACTAAAGATTCACAAATGGACAAAGCGCTGGAGTTGTTTGACTAAAATGGATTATTTTAAATTACCAAAACCAAACTTTACAGGAATTTTTATAGCAGTAGCTGCTGGAGTGATTGTAGCTGTAGCTCTTTACCAAGCTCAAATTAAAGGCTTAATACCTACCCGTATTTCTACTCTCAAATTACCAACTCAACAAACTCAAGTAGTAGTACAAGAAGAGAATGCTGTGATAGATGTGACCCAAAATTCTTCTCCTTCTGTGATTGCAATTGGAGTAACAAGAAGAGTAGTAAATCCATTTGACCCGTATGCCATTCCTAAAAGAGAAGATGCAACTATTGGAACAGGATTTGTGGTTTCTGAAAAAGGAATTATTGTGACTAATAAACATGTAGTAGCTGATACTGGAACAAGATACACAGTGGTAACCCGGGATGGTCAAAAATATGAAACCAAAAAAATTTACCGGGATCCGACTTTGGATTTAGCTTTGGTTCAAATAGAGGCAACTGGTCTAAAGGCTTTGGAATTAGGGGATTCTTCTAAACTTAAGGTAGGACAACTGGCAATTGCCATAGGAAATGCTCTGGGCAGGTTTACCAACACTGTGACAACAGGAGTAATTTCGGGCTTGGGAAGAAGAGTTGTTGCAGGAGATCCATATTCAGGTTCTGCTGAAAGTTTGGATAATTTAATACAAACTGATGCAGCCATTAATCCTGGTAATTCAGGAGGACCTTTACTAAACTCAGCAGGACAGGTGATTGGGGTAAATGTTGCCACCACAGAGGGGGCTCAAAATATTGGATTTGCTATACCTATTAATGCTGTTAAGCAGGTTGTAGATGAGTTTGTATCAACAGGCACAATTTCCCGGCCTTTTCTAGGTATCAGATATAGGTTTATTTCCAAAGATGTAGCTATTTTAAATGAAGTACCTCAGGGAGCATATATTCAGGAAGTAGTATTAGGTGGGCCAGCTGATAAGGCTTTAGTTAGAGAGGGAGATATTATTACTAAAATTAACGGGCAAACAATTGATGCAGAAAATAAAGTAGCAGAGCTTATTTCCCAAAGCAGAATTGGGTCTCAGCTTGAATTAACAATTTGGAGAGATGGTAAGGAGCTAAAATTAACAGCCTCAGTTGGTGA
>CAYMUB010000048.1:0-16001 GCA_964393545.1 uncultured Gammaproteobacteria bacterium
TCAAAATATTCTGGATGTTCGGATTCTAATTTTGTTCGTACTTCATTGGCTATTGGTACTATTTTTACTGAACCTCCCACAAACTCTGATGTTAAGCCATGGGCAGTCAATATTATCTCTATATCTTTAACATCTTTTATACTTTTATTGCGTAGTTCTATTTTAGCCTCCACCATAGCATCGATGAATGCCTTTCGTCCTTCCTCTGTAACCACATCAACAATAACCCCTACATTCCTTCTTTTGTCAAAATATTCTGGATGTTCGGATTCTAATTTTGTTCGTACTTCATTGGCTATTGGTACTATTTTTACTGAACCTCCCACAAACTCTGATGTTAAGCCTGAGCCAGTCAATGATATATCTGTGTCTTTTAAATTTTCTAATACTCCTCTTTGAATATCTGAAAGATCCATGATGTCTCCTTTTCCTCTCATATTTTTAACTACATCTAATTCAGCCAAGCCTGCAATATCTTGTTCAGGCCCAAGATACAAAAGTCCGCTTGGTAGTTGTCTTACTTCACCTTTCATCCACATAGCCATGTTATATGACCAACCAAATTGGCTGGTTTGATAAAGGAAATCCAAGTTCAATCCAAATAACTTTCCTTCCGAGCGACGGGCTAGTCTTCCAACGTATTGTGTATAACGCAAATCAGAATCAGTAGGAGATGCCCAAACTAAAACTTCTGTAAAGGGTGCGTCAAATCCTTCTGAAGCTACATATGGTGATATTAAAACCTGAATAGCATTGGGATCTTCTCTTGGGAGTTTATATCTTTCAATAGTTCCTAGAGCAGGAATCTCACTTGTATGAATTTGTTTGGCTGCAACTTGATTAACCGCAACTCCCACTTTTATACCCTTATCTTTTAGCAGTTGTGCTAACTCTTGTGCTTCCCAGACAAAGTTTACCGCCATAACTGTTTTATATTCTTTCTCTCCATCTTTAATGATTTGTGCTACCTTATCTGCAATAAAAGGCCTAAGATCTGGACTTTTCTTTAAAATCTGCTCAAGTTTTTTGTAATCTATAGTTCCATTTTGTTTTGTGGGTATTTCTTCGACCAAACCTGCTGTATTTTCTTGCATACCTAAAAGAGGAGGTAGAAGTCTTGCATTTTGCGCATCTGGTAAAGGAAAATTATATACCACCTCAAACCCGTATTGGTCTGGTCTTTTCATCTTACCGCTATGACGAAAAGGGGTGGCAGTAAGTCCTACTACATTCTTGAATTGATTAATGATTGCTACCCTTGGTGGAGTACCAATATTATGTACTTCATCAACAACTACTAAGTCAAATTCATCAAAATTTAACCTTCCGTTCTTAAAAGCTGATTGGACAGTTTGAATTGTTGCTACTTTCACATCTACATCCCTATCCTTAAATCGCCCCACTCTGTAAAGAGGTAGATCTGCCTGTTCAGTTGCTAAAGCCTCTTCAATATCTGCTGTTTCTTGTGTATCATCCTCTAAATTTTCAGATTCTGTATATTCACTTACTCCTCCATTATTTGATTTTTGATATTGTGTTAAAGCAGATCGTTGTTGTTCTACCAAGCTTAATTTAGTACCTGCAATAAAAAGTATTTTGGCTTGTGGGTTCTTTCTACGCCAGGTTTCAATAATTTCATGTTCAACTCTGGTTTTACCAATCCCAGTTGCCATAGCTGCAATCGGGAAAAAGCCTCCTTCTTGTCTTTGAGATAGACGGTCAAGAACTGTTGTAGCAGCTTCATGTTGAACACGATCTAAAATTACTTGTTGATCTGTTGTTAAAATACCGTCTCTACCAACTTCACCTGTTAAACCGTAAATTTTTAAATCTGGGTAAAGAGTCATACTTGCATGAATTGTATCATAATAAATTACTTCTTAAATTGTTGCTTATACATCTCAATTAATTCTTTAACAGTAGTTGCGTCCTCTGCTTTTTTGTCTGCTTCTCTAAATTTAATCAGTCTGGGGAATCTTAAGGCTAAACCAGCAGTGTGATTAGGGCTGACAGTAATTTCATCTGCCAAAACTTCAATCACAATACTAGGTTTAATCCAAACAGAAGGAATTAATTTTGAATTTACCCGGGCTGGTTTTTTATCTACTTTAATTTTATCTGCCCTTTGGTGAATCTCTCTAAATTCTTCATCTGTTAAACCAGTGCCAATTTTAGAAACTGTCACGAATTCATCTTTGTCTTTATCATAAACCCCAACCAAAAGTGCTCCTGCACCGAAGTCTACTCTCTTACCCCGTCCAAAAATATAGCCCAAAACAACACAATCAATAGTATCTTGAAGCTCCCCTGATGAGTGTCTTTTTAATTTCACCCAATTAAAATTCCTGGCTCCTGCTTCATATTTGGAATCCAGTCTTTTAACAACCAGGCCTTCTAAATTATGAGAGATAGCATCATCCAATAATGTCTGTAGTTTTTTGGGATCATCAATTTCTTCTCCACTCTCTGGAAATAATATCTCTCCCTCAGCAAGCTGTTTTAAATACCTTAATCTCTCTATTAAAACTTCATCAATCAAAGGTTTTCCATCCCAATATAAAACATCAAAAACAAATGCTTTTAAAGGGATTTTTTTAGCCATTTCATCAATGTTATATTTTCTTCTTCTTTGAGTAGTTTCTTGGAAAGGTAAAAATTCATCAGAGATTGGATTAAACCCGATTGCTTCAGCATCCAAAATGGCGGTTTTAACTTTAATTTGCTTTTTGGCTCCTTCAACAATTTCTGGGAACATTAGAGTTGTTTCTTCTAAATTTCTGGAAAATAATCTGATTTTATCCCCATCTTTGTGAATTTGTACCCTAAATCCATCTAATTTTCTTTGAGCATTTACTTTAATTAGTTTTTCTATGACTTTTTCAGGAGTTGGTAACCTTTCTGCCAGTTGAGACCTGATTGGCCTGCCAACAGTAATACTTAATTTTTCAACTCCTGCCAAACCCTTACTCCATAAAGTTTCTCCAATTAAACCTAAATCAGAAGTCCTGTTATATGCTCCTTCTAAAAGTTTTCTTTTACTTTTATCACCTAATTTAAATAAAGCAAAAGCATCTAAAATAGTTGGGTCACCTACCCCAAGTCTTGATACTCCTAAAGGAATTCTTACTAAGTGTTTAGCAGTTACTCCATCCACTTTTTCCAAGAGTCCAGCCACAGTGGAAATCTTTTTCTCAACAGTCCCCTCTCCTGTTGTTTTAGCTATCCCTCTTAAAGTCTCAAAAACTTCATTAACTGTTAGATTATTTTTACTTTTTACTTTTTCCTTTTCCCTTAACCCTTCAGCCACCAATCCCAAATCTCCTACTCTTCCATATTCTTTTAACACTTCTTCCCTATTTACCTCATAGGCTCTCGCTATAGAACCAGCTATTAGTTTTTCACTCATACCCATTTCTAAAGGTTCAAAAAAGGGTGCTATTCTGCCTTGAAGTAAATAAGCAACATGCCCAATTTCATCAAAATTCACTTTGGAAAAAAGCTCAGCTAAAATATCAATTAATAAAAGTCTTGAGGAAGTTTGTTCCAATCTTTCAAAATACTCAGCCAAAATAGAAAAAGTCATGCTTGGATTGTAACTAAAACCTTTAAGGTGATCAACTAACAAAACTTAAAATAAGTTAGGGTTTGGGAGACTGAAATCTTTGATTTGCCTGAGTAACTACTCTAAGTAAGCTACTAACAGAAACAGGTTTTGGTATTAATTCGTTAATTCCTGCAGCAAGCATTTGTCTACTATCTGGATTACCCCCGCTAACCATAAATATATAAGGATCATCAGTGTTACCATTAATCTGTCTTATTCTCTCAGCCACTACCTCACCTTTTAAATCAGGTAAGTCACGATCGGTAATTACCAAGTGAACCTTTCCTCTATTTGCTTCAAAATAAGCTATACCCTCTCCTCCTGTTGGAAATATAATAGGATTAAAAATCCCATCAAGAGTGAAGATGGTTTTATACATGATAGCTATCGCTCTGTCATCTTCAATTATAAGTATGGGAGTTTTTGACTCGCCTTCTATGCTTTGACTCATAAGCTACTAATTTTAACACAAATAAGCTTATAGTGCAACTATTTGAGGACATAAGTAGCTTTTTTGGTGCCGCCTATTTTTTTAACCAGTCCCTATAATTCCAATGTAAAACGCATGGGGTAATGATCTGAATAGGTAATTTTTTTCATTACATAAGTATTTTTAACCATACACGATTTGGAAAAGATATAATCAATTTGATGTGTTAATAATGAAGTAAACATCAATAATTTATGTGTCGGTAATTTACCAGTACTATCCTGAAATTGATATTGTTTCATAAATTCCAGTAACCCTTTTTTTCTCAGTGAACTGTAGTTAAAATCTCCAAGAATAATGGTTGGAGTTTTCAGTGAGTCATGGGAAAGAGCTTCAGTAATTGTATTGATTTGTCTTATCCGGGTTTTATTTGATGCAAACCAAATTAAATGTGTGTTCACAAGAATAAATGTTTTATTTTGATACAATAAAGTTGTTATCAGTGCGCTTCTTTCCCCTTTTGTCTTAAAAATCTTTCTTTCAACAAAACCAGGCTCTCCTAAAGAAATTACTTTACTGTTCCGAAGCTGAATTTTATCTGTATTAATGACTGTTAATTGGCCATACGGCTCATTGTTTCTGAAAAATCCACACGCAAACGAATGTTTATATGAAACTTTCTTCAATGATCCTAAAAAATAATCCACTTTCTCTAATGGAAACTCTTGAAAACAAAGAATATCAAACGATGCCGGAAGTAAAGAAAGCCAGTCAACTATTTTTTTTAGTTTTTTGCCATAACGGATATTATATGAAAGAACGGAAAGCATGCAGAGATATTATACAAAATAGCTTGTTAACCTTGTCTTCTTCATTCAAAAACTCTTGCTGCTTGTTCAGCCCGTAATAATAAATACGGTCTCACAAAGTTATAAAGATTTTTCCCTTGAATATAATCTAACCGCCAGACAGTCTGATGTTTTCCTGTTTGCCTTGACGCTTTTTCTTTAAGTTCCCCACCAAACTGTCCATAAAGAGCTTCCATTAAAGGTTTGTTTGCTGAATAAACTTCAACTGTCGGTAGGTCTTGTTCATATTGATATCCTACATAGAGACTCGCTCTGGCATCAACCGCAGCACCCGCCACAAATTGAGGATCAGTCAATAAATGACGATACATTTGTGCTGATACTTTTGATACTGTTCCTGTTGTTACTCTGGTTTGTGCTTTTCTTGCAGCTCTAAATCGTTCTTCATCAGTCATCTGATCCCATGGTTTACTGTATTCCGCATAATGTGAATGAGTAGGCATATGAGGAAGTACCGCAGAAGTAAGAGGCCAAACCTCATCTGGTGTTTCTACTTTCCATGTCCAATTGTATTTTGAACTTTCACCCTGACCAGGACTATAACTATAGATTCTCCCACCCATTAATTGTAATAATGTCTGTACTTTCGAATAATCATTAGCTGGAAAGGTTACACACGCTGCTGCCTTTTGTGTGCTATCTTCAATTATAGAATATATTTCTAGAGTACCACCAGCGGAAAGAAGTCCAGCCATCCAAACCCCATGGTTTTGTATAAATCTTTCTTTACTTTCAGATGGTAAAATCTCCCCTTCTATTCTACTTACCATAACGCCGCAGATAATAACAAATTTGACATCTATTTACAAAAGAGGCAGAAGTGCAACAGGAGATCCAACACATATCAACGTTCAGTCAGAAAATTGGTGGGCAAATAAATTTCAGCAGTTTGGATATAACACAATTAAAACTCCTTCGCCATATTTTGTTTCTGTTTTCGGACCAAAAGGCTATTTAATGGCCGAAAAACCACGAGAAAATAAATCATAACTTATTTCAAAACATAGGTGGCTTTTTTGGTGCCGCCTATTTTTTTAACCAAGCCTTTTTGTTTCAGAAATTTTATTTCTCTTAACACTGTATCATCTGAAAATTCCGGGAAGATTTTTCTAAATTCTTTATTTTGTATGCTTTTATGTCTGTGTAAATACTCCATAATCAGCATTTGTCTTTCATTTAACATCACCTGTTCCCCTAATCTGTCTTTGACTTTGGCATCAACAGAAATTCTTTGGACTTTTTCTTTGACTCTGTTTAATTCTATGGCTACCCCTTCTGTAAAATATTCTAACCAGGGAGTTATATCACGCTCATGAGTATCTAGAATAAGTTGATTTGATACAGCTTGTAAAGTTAAATAATAGTCCATTGGGTTTTCATCAAAATATTCTTCAAAGGAAAAAAATTTTCTAATATCATAGTTATCCAAAAACAAAACTAAGGTGGCAACGGCTCTGGCTGTTCTACCATTCCCATCAACAAATGGATGGATTCTGGCAATTTCGTAATGAATTATCCCTGCTTTTAAAATTGGGTGAAGTTGTTTTGCCTCATCTGAGTTAATCCAGTTAACTAAATCTTCAATTAAATATGGCATCTCAACTGCTGGAGGGGGGGTATAGGAAATTTGTCCTGTTTTGGTATTTCTAATTACTACTTGTCTGACTCTAAACTTTCCAGAAGACTCTGAAACCAATATCTTTTCAGTAGTTAGTCTATGAATTTCTAAAATTGTTTCAATTGTAAAATTGTATCTGCCTGATGACCCTATCTGAGCTTGAACTGCATCAATAAATTTTAAAACATTTCTGTAATTTATAACTTCCTGAATATCCCGGTCTCTAGCAATTACTTCATTTCCCTCTAATATATCCTTTACCTCTTCTAGGATTAAAGGGTTTCCTTCAAGATGTGTACCATGATGGACAGTCCGCTCCATGGCTTCTTTTCTAAATTTAGCCTCCCAGGCAGGCACTAAAGGAGCATTCATAATAATCTCTTTTGAGGCTTCAACAACACCAATATCTTTTAAGATCTTGTTGGTAATAGTGTATTTGGGAATAAACATTGTGTTAAGTAAAAAGGCAAAAGTAAAAAGGAAAAATAATTTTTACTTTGAATTTTTTACTTTAAACTTATTATCTACCATTTCCCGCAAAAAACCAACTAACTTAGGTATTCATCCCAGGATTTAATTGCTAGATCTTCAATTTTCTTTGTTGACAAAGCTGAAGCTAAAAGCTCGGCTGATTGCAGATTTGTTATTAATGGTATACCCAAATCTATACAGTTCCTTCTGATAATATACCCATCAGTTTCTCCTTGGGCTGACCTTGACTCTGATATATTTATAGCTAAATCAATTTGCCCCTCTTTTAGCAAATCTAAAATTGATGGATGCTTTTTTTCTGAAATTTTGTAAACTCTGGTGTTTCTAATGCCTAAGTTATTTAAAAACTTGGAGGTATTTTCTGTAGCATAGATTTTTAAACCCAATTTGATAAGCTTTTTGGCTGGAATTAAAATATCTAATTTATTCTTTTGCCCGCCAATTGATAAAAATACTGATCTTTTAGGCATTTTAAATCCAGTTGCCAGCATGGCTTTAAGATAGGCTTCTTGCAAATCATCTCCAAAACAAGCCACTTCTCCAGTTGATGACATTTCTACCCTAAGTCTGGGATCTGCTCCTTTAATTCTACTCCAGGAAAATTGAGGAGCCTTAACAGCCACATAGTCTAAATCCAATGTTTTGAATTCACCTGTTATCTTCTCCCCTAACATGACTCTGGTTGCCAGCTCTACAAAATTTATACCTGTTACTTTGGAAACAAAGGGGAAAGACCTGGAAGCTCTCAAATTTAATTCAATTACTAAAACTTTGTTATCTTTTGCCAAATACTGAATATTAAATGGCCCTGATATTTGAAGCTCTTGAATTACTTTTTTGGTAGCTGATTTAATTTGTCTGACAGTTTCTAAATAAAGTTTTTGAGGAGGCAGAACAATTGTGGCATCACCTGAGTGCACACCAGCATTCTCTACATGTTCAGAGATAGCATAAACCAGTAGCTCTCCATTCATTCCCACACCATCTATTTCTATTTCTTTGGCTCCTTCTATGAATTTTGAAATAACCACCGGATGCTCACTGGAAACATCTGTAGCCTGTTTTAGATATGTTTTAAGATTAGAATTTGAGTAGGCAACATTCATCGCTGCTCCGGATAATACATAAGACGGTCTAACCAAAACCGGATAACCAATCTTTTTAGCAAATTTAATTGCTTTCTGTATTTCTTTAAAACTCTGCCAGGGAGATTGACCTATATCTAGTTTGTCCAAAAGTTTAGAAAACTTATCTCTATCCTCTGCTCTGTCAATATTGATTGGTGAGGTTCCTAATATTTTATACCCAGAGTTAAAACATCTTAATGCTAGATTATTTGGTACTTGCCCGCCAAAACCTAAGACTAAACTTCCACCCTCAATATCATAAATATCAGAAACCCGCTCATATGTTAATTCTTCGAAATATAGCTTGTCGGCAACATCATAATCAGTTGAAACAGTTTCAGGATTACAATTGATGATAATTGTTTGCAAGCCTTTGTCTTTCAAGGCCTGAGCAGCTGTAACGCAGCACCAGTCAAATTCAACAGAGCTGCCAATTCTATAAGGTCCAGACCCCAGGACGATAGCTTTATTACTGTCCACTGTACCCTGTAACCTGTCATCTTCCTCCGACTCTTCTCCATGGTAAGTTAGGTATAAATAATTAGTTTTTGCCGGATATTCTGCTGCCAAAGTGTCTATATGTTTTACTTTAGGCAGGATATTATTTTTCTTCCTAAACTCTCTTATTCTTTCTTCAGTTGTTTTAAGGTATTTGGCTATTAATTTATCTGAGAATCCCAATTTCTTAGCTTTTTCAATTGTCTGATAACTGAGGACTGTAGACTGAAGACTACTCTCAAACTCCACAATTTCTTTAATTTGAGATAAAAACCAGGGATCAATACCAGTTTCCAGATAAACACTTTCCACATCTTCACCTTTGGAAAATCTTTTGGCAATTACAAATGGCCTTTCAGTAGTGGGCAATAAATCCTTATCATCAACGTAGTTACTAAGTAACCCATCCTGACCTATTTCCAGCATCCTAATGGCTTTTTGGAGGGCTTCTGGAAAGCTTCTACCTATAGCCATTACCTCCCCCACACTTTTCATCTCAGAACCTATTACATCTCCTGCTCCCACAAACTTTTGTAAATCCCATCTGGGGATTTTTACTACAATATAATCTAAACTTGGTTCAAAAAAGGCTGAGGTTTTTAGAGTTACCGAGTTTTTCAATTCTGGCAGGTTATAACCTAAACCAATTTTGGCAGCAATGTAAGCAAGAGGATAACCTGTGGCTTTGGAAGCAAGAGCAGATGAACGGGATAACCTGGCATTAACTTCAATCACCCGGTAATCGTTATTCTTGGGATTTAAGGCAAACTGAATGTTACATTCTCCTACAATCCCTAAATGCTCAATAACTTGTAAAGATAGCCTCCTTAAAAAGTGATATTGATAATTGTTTAAAGTTTGAGAAGGAGCAACCACTATACTTTCTCCGGTATGAATCCCTAAAGGATCCATATTTTCCATGTTACAAACAGTGATTTTGTTAGTGTTGTTATCCCTAACTACTTCATATTCAACTTCTTTCCAGTGCTTTAGATACTCTTCAACTGCAATTTGCGGTGCATGTCTTAAGCTATTTAAAACCATTTTAACTAACTCATCTTTGTTGTTCACCACCCCTGAACCCAACCCCCCTAAGGAGAAACCAGATCTGATCAGTAATGGATAGCCCAGCTGTTTAGCAATCTTCAAGGCCTGATCTAAAGTTTTAGCAAATCCTCCCTTTGGAACTTTGACACTTATTTCTGCCAAGGTTTTGGCAAATAATTCTCTATCTTCTGTAACCTCAATGCCTGAAACTGGGGTACCCAATACTTTCACACCATATTTTTTAAACACCCCCATCTTTTCTAAAGCCAGTCCACAATTTAGAGCAGTTTGCCCCCCAAAACTTAAAAATATTCCATCCACTTTTTCCTTTTTGATAACTTGTTCTACAAAATATGGATTAACAGGTAGAAAATATATTTTATTTGCCAAAGATTTAGAAGTTTGAATGGTAGCTATATTGGGATTTATTAAAACAGTCTCAATTCCTTCTTCTTTTAGCACCTTTAAGGCTTGCGAACCAGAGTAATCAAACTCACCTGCTTCACCAATTTTTAAAGCTCCTGAACCTAAAACTAGTATTTTTTTAAATTTAGACATAAGTTAAAAATTCATCAAACAAAACTCCCCCATCAACTGGTCCTGGATTTGCTTCAGGATGAAACTGGACTGCCATAAAGGGTTTATTCTTGTGTCTTAAGCCTTCGTTAGTGCCATCATTTAGGTTAACAAACCACTCCACCCAGAGAGAATCTAAAGATTTCATGTCAACAGCAAAGCCATGATTTTGAGAAGTAATAATGGCTTTTTTGCTAGTTATATCTTGCACTGGTTGGTTCTGACCTCTGTGACCAAACTTTAATTTGTAAGTTTGCCCTCCAGCAGCTAAAGCCAAAATCTGACTGCCTAAACAAATTCCAAAAATGGGAATATTTTTATCTAAGAGCTGTTTTGTAGTTTGAATAGTTACTTTTGCTTGTTTTGGATCTCCAGGACCATTAGAAACAATTACTCCATCAAACTTAATATCGGATTTTAACGGATTAAAATCCCAGGGAACTCTGGTTACTTTAACTCCCCTTTTTACTAGATTCCTAACAATATTTTCCTTGGCTCCACAATCAATTAAAACTATATTTTTCTTACCACTGCCATAAACTTCTACTTGATCTACACTCACCTTAGGTAAAACGTTTTCTGCATTAGGATCATAGATGGAGCTAAGAGCTAGGTTTGAAGAACTAGGAAATTTTTTATTACTTAGTTCCAAGTTCCTAATTCCTAGTTCCACTTTCCCTAGCATTACTCCATGTTCTCTTAGCTTTCTGGTTAATTGTCTGGTATCAACTCCTGATAAAGCTGGGATGCCTTCCTCTTTCAACCACTCTCCTAAAGTTTTCTCTGATTCAAAGTGAGAAGGTTGATCAATATAGTTTTGGACAATTAAAGCTTTTACTTGAATCTTTTTTGATTCCCAAAATTCCTTTTTTGGAACTCCATAATTACCTTGCAAAGGATAGGTTAAAACTAAAATCTGGCCAAAATATGAAGCATCTGTAAGACTTTCTGGGTACCCTACCATACCGGTATTAAAAACTACTTCACCCGACGTACTCGAGAATCCACTGGATTCTCTCCCTCCAAAACTTTGTCCTAAAAAAACTGTCCCATCGGACAGAATCAACTTGCCCATATTCTTTCCTTTAAACTAAATCCTCCCTAAAACAAGTCCTAATAAAGCTTCTCTAATATACAGACCATTTCTGGCTTGTTTAAAATAAATTGCTTTGGGAGAGGCATCAACTTCTGGATTAACCTCATTTATTCTGGGAAGTGGATGCATAATTACACAATGTTTAGGCAGACTCTCCAAAGTTTGCTGGTCAATCTGGTAGGCATACTTTTTAGCATCTCCTTCCATATATTCTTTAGGGATTCTACCTGCATAAACAATATCTGGCTTCATTTCTTTTAGAGTTTTATTCAAATCCCTCATATCTATGGTGGCATCCTCATAATTTTTATGTCTGAATTCACTAGGCATTTCAAGTCCTTTTGGGGAGATACCAAAGATTTTGTTGTTTTGGAATTTAAATAAAGCTACCGATAAAGCATGCATAGTTCGGTAGTGCTTTTGATTACCTACCAAAGCTATTTTTAAGTTTTCCAATTTACCAAATTGTTTTAAGATAGTATACAAATCCAACATCGTTTGGGTTGGATGTTGGTTAGGACCATCTCCGGCATTAATAACTGGAATTTGAGCTAAATCAGCCGCTTCTTTGGCTGAACCTGGAGAAGGGTGACGCATGATTAAAACATCAGCATATGATTCCATAATCCTGATAGTGTCTTGAAAAGTTTCACCTTTATCCATAGAGGTCAAGGCTGTATTATTAAAACCAATTATGCCCATACCTATTTTTTGAGCTGCAGATCTAAAGGATTGTTCTGTTCTGGTTGATGGTTCAAAGAAAAGTAAGGCTGCTATTTTTCCTTGAGCTATTGTGTAGTTTGAACGGTCACGTTTAACATACTCAGGATCAAACTTTTTAGCTGTTTTTAAAATAAAAAGCAGATCCTCTTTGGAAAAATCATTTATATCTATAATATCTCTCCCTTTAAATTTTATCATATGTTACCTATCATCAGCCAAAGGCTGATCGTCCTTTGGACGAAAAAAAATCCGCCCATTGGCGGATCAATCAACTCTTCCTATTTAATTTTAAAATACACTCTTTAAGCATGAATCTTTTGCTAGTTTAATGCTAAATACCCAATCTGTCAACTAGCAATTTTAATCCTATAAATATCGACTACTTGACAACTTGTATATTACTGTAATATACTTTATAAGTGAGGATTTTACCGGACCCGCTCCTGTTTGATTGGGATAAAGGGAATGTTGATAAAAATCTTAAAAAGCACAACGTAACAAATCAAGAAACAGAAGAAATCTTCAGCAGTGAGCCGATATTCTTGTTTGAAGATGAAAAACATAGTTTGTTGTCTGAGAAACGACACATGGTTTGGGGGCAAACAAAAAAGGCCAGAAAATTAGCAATCATCTTTACGACAAGAAACAGTAGTGTCAGAATTATTTCAGCACGGGATATGAATAAAAAAGAAAGGAGGGATTATGAACAAAAAACTAAAAACAATACCTAAATTTAAAAATGAGGATGAGGAACGTGAATTTTGGGCTAAAGCTGACAGTTCAGAATATTTTGACTGGAGTAAAGCTCAAAAGGCAGTATTTCCAAATCTTAAGCTTTCAACAGAATCTATCTCACTAAGGTTACCTTCTTTTTTGCTAGCCCGCATTAAACAACTTGCAAACAAAAAAGACGTCCCATATCAATCATTAATGAAGGTTTTCTTAGCAGATAAAGTAGAACAAGAGTTAAGAACATCAAATAACCCATAGGTAATTTGACAAATTGATAACTTATTTGCTATACTAGTCTTACAATTAAATATTCTAAATGCGTTTGCCCGCTTTGACTCGACGTAAGGCGAGGCAGGAGTCTACCGCAGTAGACAAGTCTCGACGGTGAGCATCGTCGAACCGCAGCATACGTAAGCCTTAAGCAGAGTATGACAGAAATTGAACTGTATAAATACAATAAGCGTGTCGGTAACGGAGCGCTGAAAGAGATTTCTCTACAGTAACTCCACCGCAAGGTGGATTTTTTGTAAGAAAAGCAAGGTGGCACCGCCTTTTGAAGGCCCTTGTAAGTTTCTAAGTAAATTCTTAGGAGCTTACAAGGGCTTTTTTAATGCCCCAAATATATGAATAAGTTATGGCAGAAAGACAATTTAATACTTGATCCAATTATTGAAGCTTTTGAAACAAAGGATGATTTAATATTGGATCAAAACATACTCCCCTATGATGTTGAGGGCTCTTTAGCTCATGCCAAAATGTTAAATAAGATAGGTATTTTAACCAAAGATGAATTAATAAAGTTAGAAAAAGGCCTAACAGAAATATTAAACCTTGAAAATAATGGCGAATTTAATCTGCAGTTTGGAGATGAAGATATTCATACCAAAATTGAAAACTATTTAACTGAAAAATATGGTGAGGTTGGCAAAAAAATTCATACTTTAAGATCCAGGAATGATCAGGTTCTAACAGCTTTAAGACTTTATAGCAAAGCAGAGATTAGAAAAATTCAAAAAGTAATTGAAGAATTAATTAATAGTTTCGAAAACTATAACAAACAGTATGGGCAAATTTCTATGCCCGGCTATACCCATATGCAAAAAGCTATGCCCTCATCAATTGGGCTTTGGGCAGAATCTTTTATCTACTCTTTAAAAGATGATCTGAATCTTTTAAGTACAGCTTATTCTCTAATTGATCAATCACCTTTAGGCTCAGCTGCAGGATATGGTACTCCCATTAAATTAGACAAAAAATATACTGCTACCCTTTTAAAATTCAAAAGAGTACAGGAAAATCCTATTTATTGTCAGCAATCCAGGGGAAAATTTGAAGCATTTATTCTCTCTTCTTTGATACAGGTTTTGTTAACCATCAATAAATTTGCCTCAGATGTAATGCTATTTAGTACATCTGAATTTGGCTTTTTTAAAGCTTCATCTAAAATTACAACCGGCTCAAGTATTATGCCTCAAAAGAAAAACTTGGATTTGGCTGAGCTTTTAAGAAGCAAGGTACACTTAGTTTTAGGCAACTTTACCCAGATTGCTTCTTTATCTTCAAATTTAATCTCAGGTTATAACAGAGATCTACAGGATAGTAAGAAACCCTTAATGGAGAGCTTAAATATCACCCAAGATAGTTTAAAGGTTACTAAAATTTTACTTGAGAATCTAACTCCTAATCCAGAAAAGCTTATTTCATCTATGACTGAAGAGCTATTTGCCACAGAAAAAGCTTTGAAGCTTGTTTTACAAGGGCAAAGTTTTAGAGATGCATATATGGAAATGAAGGGGGGTGAAAAAAATGAAAACAAAGACTGATTATATAAAGGTAAGTTCTTATGAAGGAAAAAAGGGAGAAATTAAAAAGGTTCTACTCCTCTACTCTGGAGGACTGGATACTTCAGTGATGCTTAAATGGATTCAGGATAATTACAAATGCAAAGTTGTGACTTTAACTGCAGATTTAGGTCAACAGCATGATGATCTTCAGGCAATCAAACAAAAAGCCTTAAGATTCGGAGCTGAACAGGCAATTGTTTTAGATTTAAAAAATGAATTTGCCAATGAATATATCTCCAAAGGTATTAAAGCTAATAGCGCCTACCAAGGTGAATATCATCTGTCAACTCCTATGGGCAGAGCTATCTTAGGCAAAAATGCAGTCAAAATTGCTAAAAAAATGGGCTGTGATGCCATAGCTCATGGCTGTACTGGTAAAGGCAATGATCAGGTAAGGATTGAAGGGTATATTTTAACTCATAATCCTGAGATGAAAATTATTGCCCCAGTCAGGGAATGGGCCATGGATAGAAATGAGGAAATAAAATATGCCCAAATTCATGGTATCCCAGTTCCTACCACAGTTTCTGTACCTTATTCAGATGATGACAATATGTGGGGAATTACCTGGGAAGGCGGAGAGATAACTGATCCATCTTTAATTGCTCCTGAAGAGAAGTTTTTAACCACCTATACTTTGCCAAAAGATGCTCCAGACAAAGAAGAGCTAGTAAAAATCCAGTTTGAAAAAGGTATTCCTACTGCTTTGAATGGAGAAAAATTATCTTTAGCAAAGTTGATTATTAAATTAAACAAAATTGCAGGTAAACATGGTGTAGGTACAGTTCATCTTTTAGAAGACAGGTTAGTGGGTTTAAAAAACAGAGGTGTTTATGAACATCCTGCAGCTCATACCATAATTGAGGCACACAGAAATTTAGAAAAGTATGTCTCAACCAGGACTTTAAATGAAATCAAAGCTAATTTAGATATTAAATGGGGTTATTTGTGTTATGGAGCTTTGTGGTTTGATCCTGCAATGGAGGCTATAAATGCTTTCAATGACAAGGTCAATGAAAAAGTTACAGGCGAGGTAACTGTTAAATTATTTAAAGGTAATACCACAGTGGTGGCAGTAACCTCTTCTTTTGCTTTAAACCATGCTTCTTTTAATAACAAAGAAGGCTATGGATTAAATGTTAATGCCAGTGCCGGGTTTATAGAAATTTACTCTTTACAAATGAAATTGGCAAATCAAATTAAAGGAAAAAAAAGTAAATAAAAATTAGGTGGGGATAGCTAAAAACTCCCCCATCTAAGAAAGATTAAAAATATATGAAAAGTAAAAAAGATTTTCTATCAATAACAGATTTAACAACTAAAGAGATTTGGCAGGTATTTTCTT
>CAYMUB010000049.1:0-4078 GCA_964393545.1 uncultured Gammaproteobacteria bacterium
GCGGGTAGCCCCCAAAAGAAACTTTCTTGTCCCTTCATCAAAAACATATACCATACTATGCTCAATATGAACAGCCCTGGTCAGAATATGAACGATCATATTAAGCAGTTTCTTAAGGTCCTTAATTTTCCCCATTCCAGCCGAGGCTTGCCGCAAGGTATTTTGATAGCGACGCTGTTCTTGAAGAAGCCTATCTTCAGCTCGTTTTTGGATGAAGAGATATATGAATGGGCCAGCAGTGGCTAAGATGGTAGAAGTAACTAACGGAATGATCCACCAATTAGCGCCAAACAAGTCGATTAATTTCTGCTGCCAACCGAAAGCTAAAGCAAAGGGAATACCTAAAATAACTGAATAAACAGCGACAAATATACCAGTTCGAGTAATGACAATTGAAATATCAAGAATTCTATATCTTAAAATAGCATATGTAACAATTAATGTGTAAAGAGGGATTGTAAAGTTGCCAAATGGATAAACATTTATTCCATATCCAACTAAGAAATTTGTAACTCCCCCCGAAAATCCAACAATTGTACCAAAAAAGAAATAAAGTATTTGATTCTTTTTGTTTAACTCACTTTTTCGATATTCCCAATAAAGTAGATAAAGACTATTTACAACAATTAAAAACCATAAAAAAGTAAATAAATGATAAATGGGCCCAGGGGTTGCGTAGTAAAAAGAGGAAAATACAAATCTAACACTGGGATAAAAAATAGGGGTAAAGCAAAAAGCAACAAAGAATATCCCTTGTGAATAAATAAATGCCAGGAACTTCTTGGTTTTGCTTTTACTTACTAAATAAGCTACGTGATATAAAAATATCGGTATAAAAATTACTCCAAGCTGAGAAACTCTCCACCAGAATAGCGCAACCTCAGGATCTGTTGATTGCCCAATAAAATAACAACACAAACCCCAATGCGCTACAGAGATGTTAAAAAAAGCCCATACTTTATGAAGCTCCGATTTAGCATATTTAATAAGGATTACAATTAGAATGGAACTACTTAAGAATAATACGAGACCTGAAAAGGAGAATAAGTTCATCATTGTTTAATTTTCTAAATTATTTGAGTCTTTATTCAAATTTACTAAAAATGGATGCTGCATTATATCCCGCAAAACCGCATGCCATTTTCATGGCATAATTAATATTGGCTTTTATAGGTTTTTTAAGCAGTTGAAATCCAACCGTTGGATCTAAATTTTCACAATTTAAGGATGGAGGAATTACTTTGTAATAAATTGACAACATTAGAATTGCGGTTTCAAGCAACGCACTTCCGCCAAGGTTATGACCAAAATACGGCTTGAAAGTTGTAATAATCTGCTTTTCGGAGAATTTTCCAAATACTTTCTTAATAACGTTTGCTTCAAACTTATCTACAATCTTACTTCCAACTCCATGGGGGACCACAAGCTCAATCTGATCTTTAAAAATTTTAGACCTTTTAAATGCCTGATTTAAAGCCTTTGAGTAATAATCTTTTGTAATCGCAGGAAAGGAAACTTTCCACCCCTCTAACGAGAACCCTCCCCCAAGGTATTCAGCATAAATTCTGGCTTTTCTTTTTAAAGCATGATCTAAACTTTCTAAGACAATTGCAATACTCCCATCGCCAAATACAAAACCATCTGATTCTCTTGAAAATGGTTTTATAATACCGCTCTTAGAATACAGGCCTATTCTTTTAAACCACAGATATTTAAATATATCAGCATGATCTCCAGCTGCAACAATAACAACAGAACTTAAATTTGTTTTAATTATTTGACTGGCAGCTTCTATCGCATATAAACCAGAGGAACATGCATTATTTAAATATTGGGAATATCCATGAATTTTAAAAAATTTAGCAATTTGGAATAAAAACATAAATGTTTGTAAATTATAAGCTTCCTTACTCAATTTATGATACATTGCTTCTAAAAACTTTTTTTGAGTTATTTTCTTTTTATTATCAATGAGCAATGCGATCGATTCATTAATCACACTAGAATAAAAATCACCCAAACCAGGATTCTCATGCGTTACAATTAACGAAATTTCGTTGTCCTCTTGCTCATAATATAATTTGCTGTCATCTAAAGCGAGCTTAATAGCTGCTATTAAATAATATAGGTCGACTGATGTTTTAGATTCATTCCATGACTCTAATTCAGATAATGCTTCATTATCTAAATTAAAATTTTTTAACTCAAAATCTTTAATTTTATGTTTATAGAAAGACCCTACCTCTTCTGAGCCTAATTTATACTTTTCAATGCTTAAAGAAATTTTTTTCTCTAGAATATTCTTCCAAACAATTTCTTTACCGAATCCTATTGAAGTTACGGGGCCTACTCCAGTAACTACTATTCTATTTTTATCAACCTTCATGGGTACGCAAACTTCCTAAAGTTTTTGGAAAACAACACAGGCATTATTTCCGCCAAATGCTTGAGAATTATTTAAAGCAACTATTACCTTATGCTTTCTGGATTTATTCGGAACGCAATCTATATCACATTCTGGATCTTTATTCTTAAAATTTATTGTTGGAGGAATAAAATTTTTATTAATTGCCAAACAGCATGTAATCGATTCAAGGGCAGCAGCGGCACCCATCGTATGACCGAGCATTGATTTTATTGAGCTCATTGGTATTTTTTTTGAATTTTTATCAAATACGTTGTTAATTGCTTGGCTCTCAGCTTTATCATTTTCTTTTGTTCCAGTTCCATGGGCACTTATATAATCCACTTTATCTTCCTTAATACCTGCAATAACTAACGAACGCTTGATTGATTTAGTAATGCCCTGGACAGAGGGATTAGTCATATGCCTTGCATCGCAAGACAAGCCATAACCTAATACCTCAGCATAAATCTTTGCCTTTCGTTTTCTCGCACTTTCTAGTGTCTCCAATAGAAGCATGCCCGCCCCTTCACCAATAATCATTCCTTTTCTATTTCTATCAAATGGCTGACATAGTTCTGGCGACATTACAAATAACCTATTAAAACCAGTGAAAGCAATCCTTGATAATGCATCTACACCCCCCGCGATCATTAAATTTAACTTGCCGCTTTTTATCAAATCATAAGAATAACTCACCGCGTAATTCCCAGCTGCGCAAGCATTAGAAAAAATGCAATTATTGCCAATTAACTTTAGTTCTCTGGCAACACTTGCTGGAATACTACCAGGTAAGTATCTGGAAATCATATTAACATCAACTGAATTTGACCCATTAAAAGTTAAACTTCGATTCATTATTTCTAAAACTTGAGATTCTCCCATAGTTGTTCCAATAGAGACACCCATTTTGAACTTTGATAAATCTTTTGAATTTAGCTTTGCATCGCTAAGAGCTAACTTGGCTGCGGCAATGGCCATCTGAGAAGCACGACCAATTTGTCTTGTCTTTTTTTCTTCAATAAATTTTTTTGCTTCAAAATTTTTAATTTCACCCGCAAAGCGACAAAAATAATCTGAGGTATCAAAAGCTGATACCTTTGTAATGCCCGATTTGCCCTCTAGTAAATTTACCCAGAACTCTTCCCATCCAAATCCTAAATTGGATATAACCCCTAAGCCTGTAATTACTACACGAGGATTTTTGATTTCTTGAGAGTCTGTTTTCATTTTTAATTTATTTGTTCTTGGACTTTAAAAATTAAATCAAGATAGGCAATTTTATCTGACAACCTAGAGATTTCACACTCAGCATAACCTCCGATCATAATCATTTTTCTAGAAGTAATTAAAATTCTCAATTGTTCGCCCACAGAGACTGTCTTTAAAAAATTAGACTTAACTTTGCCTAAAATAAACTTTGGTTTTCTCCAAAAATTCTCAATCCTACTCACATGATACAACACCAGCGCGGCTTGAGCGGCGGCTTCGATCATCAAGGTTTCTGGAAAATATTTTACCCCGTTCGAATTCCCCCCGAACGCCCATTCATTTCCCGTCACGTTCTTAATAGCAACGAGGCTCACGTCCTTGATATATTCCTCCACCCGGTCGATGAGGATAAACGGATGCGCCTGAGGCAGGATCTTTCTTAGCCCCTCATAATCAATCCTT
>CAYMUB010000050.1:0-22910 GCA_964393545.1 uncultured Gammaproteobacteria bacterium
ATAATCAGCAAGCAGACTTAACAAAGCTTTGGAAAGAAGGCTTAGAAAGTTGTAGAAATAGTCAGTATAGTAAAGCAATAGAATATTTTGAAAAAGTGGAAAAATTAAGTCCCACTCACCCAACTGTGAAAGAATTAATAAAATCTTCAAAAACATCTATTACTAAAGGTGAAAGTTTAGAAGGATTAACAGGTTTTGTAAAAAGTGAAAAAAATTCAAATACCCTTTTGGTTATATTTGGTGGGATATCTGTAGTTAGTTTTATGCTAGCAGGATTTTTGACTATGCTCCCCTTATTTGCCAAAGAGGAAACAAATTCTCTTACTTAACCCTGTTTTGATAAAGATATAAGAACAAAAGCTGCAATGAAGGCAATAATGCCAATTCCAACTAAAACTCCTAGAATTGTTAAGAAATATCTTTTTACTTGTTTTGCCTTGGTTGGAAGTTTATTCCTACAGCCAAAATAGAATATTGCCCAGCTAATTAGAGTATTTAAAAGCATTAAAATAATTACCTGGATTTTTTCATTTTTTGTCAGAGGAGAATCTGCCCGAGTTTCTTTTGAAACTTTTCGCATAAAATAAAACGCATAAGCGCTAAGAGCAATAACTATTAATCCTTGGAATGCTTGCATAAATTTAAACTATCATAATAGATTTTGTTTGCAAGTTCCCGATAGAAGATTTATAGTAAGAATGAATCTATGCAAGAGGAAAAAATACTCACATCAAAACCATCAGCTCATAAAACAACCCGCCTATTAGTTGCTATATTTGTGATAATTTTAGCAATCATTATTGCTTTAGCTTATTTAATACCAAAAATTATACCAATTTCTATTCTATCTCAGGCTGAAAAAGCATACCAAGCAAAACAGAACGATAAAGCTATCACTCTTTATAGACAACTTGTTAGAAACTTTCCTTCTTTTGTCAAAAAAAATCCAAGCATAAACTACCACTTAGGAATAAGTTATCTTGCTAAAAACAAGCCATATAGAGCTTCATCCAGTTTCAGTAAATTCTTAGAAAGTAATCCTCCAGAAGAAAAAATGACCCCACAAGTCCGCTTTCTTATTGGATTAACATTCAATGATACAGAAAAATATTATCAAGCTATCCAGCAACTGGAAAAGGTTCCTCTTTCTGATTCAAAGTTGAAAATAGAGCCTTTAGAATACCATCTTGCTTTGGCTAAATCATATTTTGGCAAGAAAAAGTTTGACAAAGCCTTGCTTGCTGCAGACAAAACCTTAGAGATTGCAGAAAGCAAATCAACTGAGGCTCGCAAAGCACATTTGATAAAATTTCTTATTTTATACAGTCAGGAAAAATATGCTGAAGCCAAAAAAGAAAGTGCCATCCTTGGTAAATTTCAATTTACTGATCTTGATCTTTTTGAAGTCCAGTTTTACCAAGAAGAACAATTCTATATAGCCTCTCAGGAGGGTTGGCTGGAACAACTCCAGTATGATTTAGAGACATCTCAAAATATCAATAATTTCTTAAGGGCCACGGCCTATACTATCCTGGGACAGTATTATTTGGCTGATAAAAAAGTAGAGTTGGCTTCCAGTTATTTAGAAAAGGCACTGGAAACAGATCCTGATTATCTGCCTGCTTACTATGCACTAAGTTACTTCTATACTACTCAGAAAGATTACCAAAAGGCTCTGGAATATGACCAAAAAGCACTGGAGATAGATGAGAATGATCCTTTGGTCAGAAATGGTATTGGTTGGTCATATTATAATTTGGCTTTAGAAAATAGCGACAATCAAGAACAACTTAAGTTAGCGGAAGATTATTTTAAAAAGGCAGTTAATCTTGATCCTGAATTTGCGATAGCTCACAATAACTTGGGGTTGGCATATAAAGCTCTTGATCAAAATAAAGAGGCCTTATCTTCTTTTCAAACAGCTATAGATTTAGACCCCAAATATAAAAAACCATATCTTAATATAGGCAGTACTTATTTAGCTCAGAAAAAATATGATAAGGTCTTGGAGTTTTATCAAAAAGCACTTGAAATTGATCCTGATTACGCCTTAGCTTATTATGCAATCGGTAATTTCTATTTTTCCCAGAAAAAATATCCTGAAGCAATAGCTTCAATTCAAAAATCACAAAAACTTGATCCAAAATATTTGAATACTTATAAACTGTTAGCAGATATTTTTGTTAACCAAGGTCAACCTCAAAGAGCGATAGATGAACTTAATAAAGGTTTAAAAGTAAAAGAGGATGATGGACTTTATACAGCTTTGTCACAGATATATAGGGATTTGGGTGATACTAAAAAGAGTGAAGAATTATTTGCAAAAGGACTATCACTCCAACCCAATTCAAGTACAGTCTACCAATTTAATCTCGGATTAAAGTTTAAAAGGGAGGGAAAATTTAAAGAGGCTAAAGAGCAACTTACTAAGGCTCTCAATCTTGCCCCTAAGGATAAAGATACACATATAGCTCTGGCACAAGTAGAGGGAGAGCTTAAAAACTATGATGAAGCAATTAAACTGTTGCAAAAAGCGCTAACTATAGATCCTGAAGATATAAATATCTATGATGAATTAGGAACAGCATATAGTGAAAAGGGTGATTATCAAGCTGCGATTACCACATACAAAAAAGCACTTACCTTGGATCTAAAAGTTCAAAAACCTTCTGATATTGCCAGGGTTTATGAGAATTTAGGACTGGTGTATCACAACAATACTAAACAATTTGATTTAGCAGAAGAGGCTTTTAAAAATGCCCTCAAGTATGACCCCAAACAAGCAACAATTTATATCAATTTGGGAGAAACATATAGAGTAAAGGGGATGTTAAAAGAAGCAGCAAGCCAACAAAGGATAGCCCTTCAACTTGATCCTAAAAATGCCTTGGCTCATAATAATCTGGGGTACACGTTGGCTTTACAAGGAAATATTGCAGAGGCTATCTTGGAATTTAAAAAAGCTGTAGAAATTGATCCTAATTTAAAAATTGCCAAAGAAAATCTGGAAAATTTTCAGAAAAAATAATCTATTTTTCCCTAAGGGTCGGTCTTAAGAAGTTTTTTTTAGGAATGAACAAATTTACTGTTACTACTGCTAAAGTTAGGATTGAGACCATAAATGGAAAACCATGAAAGTAAGTATATCTGCTGGTTAAACTAACTGCCAAATCAACAATTAATCCCAAGGTAATGGCATATAAACTAATTTTGTAAGACTGCCCAAAGGAAAGTGTGTATTTGAAGATTCTACTAAGTAACCAAATTAATGAGGCTAAAAGCAATAGTTGTAGTAACCTAAGACTGTAAGCGAGATAAATACCAACAAAGCTAAGTAGCAGTAAGATTGGACCAACAAATTTAAGATAAGGAGAAAATGTTTTGTAATATGAATTTAAAACTTCTTTATTTAGCTTAAAGTCTTTTACCTTATTTAAGTTATAGCTTCTGGTTTCTAAGCTGCTTTTCTTATACACTACTGCATCTTTAGTGACCCAGGCAGCTGCCTTATATTGATCAAACTTGTCAGAAGAAAAAGGGGTTTTGGTATCGATCACAAGTATGGGCTGACTGTCTTTACAAGAAATAAAATAAGGTTCTTTGGCACTGCTGGTTGCTTGACCGTTTGTAATCTTAAGATCTAAATCCTTTGGGAAACAGTCAATTACTTCGGTTGCCAGTTTCTGCAATGAAGCTGGAGCTTCGATAAACAGGGGAGAGATTAGGGTAACTAAATGGATAACAGTTAGAAATAATATTAATAGAAAAAAGTAGCCAAAGCTGCTTTTAAAGGATTTTCCACTGACACTAGAATAAAATTTTGGGGAATAAATACTATCTTGAATAGTTTTTAAAAAATTCATCACCAGTTTAAGTTACCACATTGTAACCTTGACTTCAATTTGATAAAGGATTAATATGAGCGTGGTTAATAATCAAAGGACTGACAAAGGTGGGCTAGTCCCGCCTTTTTTAAAATTATGGCACAAGCTAGAACAGAATTTGCAGCAGCATTAAATCAAATCGCCTCTGAAAAAGGGGTTGAGGTAGAAGTGGTTTTGGATGCAATCCGCCAGGCTGCCTTGGCTGCTTATAAAAAAGATTTAATGCTTCGGAATGAGGTTATCCCTGATAATTTTGAAGAATTTACCTCTAAAGTTGATCCTGCCTCTGGTGAAATATCAGTTTTTGATGGAGATAAAAATGTTACCCCTCCTGGATTTGCCAGAATCGCCGCCTCAATTGCCAAACAGGTAATCATGCAAAAGTTGAATGAAGCTGAACGGGGAGCAATATTATCAGAGTATGAAAATAAAGTAGGAACGCTTATCTCAGGGGCTATCCAAAGACGTGAAGGAAACATTTTCTTTGTAGATTTAGGCAGGGCTGAGGGAGTGTTATTACCATCTGAACAAGTTCCTGCTGAAAATTATCATCAAAATCAAAGATTGAAGTTTTTAGTTAAAGAAATAAGAGAAGGTGGTAGAGGTTCAGAAGTAGTGGTATCCAGATCAGATCCAAATTTAGTAAAGGCTGTATTTGCTTTAGAAGTGCCGGAGATTCAATCAGGAGCAGTAGAAATAAAACTGATTGCCAGAGAAGCTGGTTCCAGGTCAAAAATTGCTGCAGTTTCCACCCAGGATGGAGTTGATCCAGTAGGATCAATGGTTGGACAAAAAGGGGTGAGAGTTCAAGCTGTCATGGGTGAGCTAGGAGACGAGAAAATAGATATAATTTCCTATTCTGATGATCCAGGCAGGTTTGTAGCAGCAGCACTTTCTCCTGCTAAAGATATTCAAGTAAAGCTGAATGAAAAAGATAAAATAGCCATAGTAACAGTTCCTCAAAACCAACTATCTTTGGCAATAGGTAAGGGCGGGCAGAATGTCAGATTAGCAGCCAAATTAACAGGTTGGAAGATTGATATTATAGGAGCAGAGGAACCAAAGGTAGAGGGTGAAGCGGGAGAAAAAGAAACAAAAGAAGAGGCTGGAAAAACTTTGGAAAAAGCAGTTGAAGAAAAAAAACCTGAACAGGAGAAACAACTGTTAGAAGAAGCAATAGGAAAAGCAGAGACTTCTAAAGAATAGCATGAAAGAGTCTGCTTTGAATTTAAAAAAATATGCAAAACTTAAGACCGCCAATTGTAACAATCTTAGGCCATGTTGATCATGGTAAGACTACTCTTTTAGATTTTATACGTAAATCATCAGTTGCCGCCAAAGAACATGGTGGAATTACCCAACACATTGGTGCATATCAGATAACTCATAACTCAAAACTGATCACTTTCATAGACACTCCTGGTCATGCTGCTTTTGAGAAAATGCGTTCCAGAGGAGCAAATGTAGCTGATATAGTTGTTTTGGTTGTATCAATTGATGATGGGATTATGCCACAAACAGAGGAAGCCATAAAACATATCAAAGGAGCTAAAATTCCAATGGTTGTGGTTGTAAACAAGATAGATTTGCCTGGAATAAATACAAAAGTTCAACTGGAAAAGATTAAAAAACAGTTGTCTGATAGGGAAATTTTGGCTGAAGAATATGGTGGAGATGTACCTATAGTTCCTTTATCTGCTAAAACAGGTGAGGGAGTTGATAAGTTGCTGGAAGTCATTTTACTGGTTGCAGAATTAAATGAGATTAAAGGGGATCCAAGTTTACCTCCATCTGGGGTAGTAATTGAAGCATCTTTAGATAAATTTAAAGGAGCAATAGCGACTCTTTTAATAAGAGACGGGACTTTGAAAAAAGGAGATCAAATAATAGTAGGAGGTATTAAGGGAAAAGTGAGAGGTATGTTTGATTTTAGTGGAAAAGCTGTAGATCAGGCAGGGCCATCTGTTCCAGTGGAGGTTTTGGGGTGGGAAGCCATTCCAGCAGTGGGAGCAATATTAGGGGAAGAGGTTCAGCAATTAAAGAAAACTGAAGAAGTACAATCTTTGGTAGATAAACTAAAACAAGGTGATCTCAAAACTTTAAAAGTGATTGTTAAGGCTGATAAACAAGGTTCTTTGGAAGCAATCCAAATTTCTTTGGAAAAGTTTAATCCCGCACCAGACGGTGCAGGACAAGTTAGAAAAGTAGTTGATTTTATATTAATGGGTACAGGAGATATTGGAGAGGAAAATGTGAAGTTAGCAGCCACAGTTGGAGCAATTATTATTGGTTTTAATGTAAAAATTGCCTCAAATGCTCAAAAATTGGCTGAAAATGAACATGTTTTAATCAGATCCTACAATATTATTTATGAGCTGTTAGATGATGTGGAAGAAGTAGTTAATACTTTTTTGGAAGTGGGACAACTGGAAGAAATTCTGGGGAAAGCTAATATTATTGCCGAGTTCCCTTATGGTAAAAATGAAAAAATTGCTGGATGTAGAATGGTGGAAGGAATAATTGCCAAAGGGCAAAGAATTAGAGTGACCAGAGAAGGAAAGTTAATTGGTGAGACTAAATTTAAGTCTTTGAGAAAAGTTAAAGAAGAAGTTAATAAAGTGGAAAAAGGTAACGACTGTGGGATGTTATTTGACCCTGCCTTAGATTTTCAAATAGGAGATATTGTGGAAAGCTTTAGAGTGATATAAAAACTTGATTTTTATGGGCTATTCATGTTAAGATTCTACTTACACTGTCCCCAATGTTATGGCTAAATACGATTCACAACTTACAGAGCTTAAAACCTTGCTTCCGACAAGTAAAAATATCTTAATCGCTTTGAGCGCAAATGCCAGTATTGATACATTAGCTTCAGGTCTAGCTTTGTTTCTTACTCTCCAAGCAGCTGGGAAGGAAGCGTCTATTGTTTGTGATGATACAGTCAAGGTAGGACAGTCTCATCTTTTTGGTGTAGACCATATTCAAAAAAATATTTCCTCAACAGAAGGTGGTAACTTAACTCTAACTTTAGAAGGGGTAGCAGCTTCAGACAATACTATTCCGGCTCTAGAAAAATTAGATTGGTCTGCAGAGAATAATAATTTGAATCTGGTTTTCCATGTTCTGTCTGGCCAAAGCTTTCAACCCACCAGAATAATCCCGCATTATCAGGGAAGTGGTTTTAACTTAATTTTTGTGATAGGAGCAGTAAATCTTAATGCTTTAGGCAATATTTATCAACAAAATGCCCAAGCTTTCTCTGGAACACATATTGTAAATATTGATATACAGGCTGCTAATACCAGTTTTGGTCAAACTAATATTTTAGATACCCAAGTCTCATCCTTGTCTGAGATCATGACTTCAGTAATTACGGATTTAGGCTCTAATTTAGAACCTGATCCAGCTAGTAATCTTTTAGCAGGCATATTTGATAAGACCAGCAACCTAACAGATAATAAAGCAGGTGCAGAAACATACATGGCTGTTGCCAGTTGTTTACGGGTAGGAGGAAGAAAACCAGGAGTACAAGCCTCTACTCCTTCATATGACTGGACTGCCTTGATGCCAACTCCGATTAAATCGGAGCCAAAAAGTACAAACTTTGTAACTCCAATCATCTCTTCTGCTCCAACCCAACCTATGGATAATAGTGGAGATGATAGTCAGTCTTCCCCTGAAGAAAGACCTGCTGGAGAAGGAGTAGTTTCTGAAAACATTGAACCAGAATGGTTAACCCCTAAAATCTTCAAAGTCTCTTCTTTAGGGTAACAATATAGTATTTGACAAACGAGAACGGATACTGTATTATAGGATTGTAATGAATAAAGCAACAAAAACAGCTCTGGGAATTATAGGATCTTTAGCGATCGCTTTAGGTAATGGTTCAAATGTTGTAGCCTCTCAAGGTTATAGTACTAATAATACCACTTCTAATGGGCAGGAATATCAAGACACAGGTTATGTTTCAAATACTCCACAAGTTTTAGTTTCTGCTAAACCTACCCCAAAACCAACACCAAAACCTACCCCAAAACCTGAACCTAAGCCCACTCCAAAGCCAGATCCAAAACCAACTCCCAAACCAGAGCCCAAGCCTACTCCTAAACCTGAGCCAAAACCTACCCCAAAACCTGAACCTAAGTCTTCTAAATAAACTGGAAGTTGCTTAAATTTCTTGGCTCTCTTTTAGATACTCTTGGTATAACTTTTGATTGTAGACAAAATCATAAGCCCCAATATAATTTACTTGCGTTCCACCGAATTTTCTTTTAAAAGCAGTAAAACCAGACCATGGGTGAGTTGAACCTTCTTCATTAGGAGCAATTCCATATAAATCATATGATTTTAACCCTAATTGCTTAGCTTTTTTAATAATCTCAAATTGCAGCAAGTAACCAGACATCATTTCCCGGTGGGAATTTGAGGAAGCGCCAAATAAATATGTAGCAACTTCTCCATAATATAAAACTAAAGCAATAGATAGAATTTGGTTATGGTATTTAGCAAAGAAAAATTCCCCAAGGCCTGGTTGGGTAGAAAGAGCATAGATTAGCCTTTCAAAGTAATCTTTGTTTTTACCTTCAAAGTTATTTCTTTCTAGAGTTTGCTCATAAAGCTTGAGAAAATCCTTTAGTCCTTCTTGAGATTTAAGAGTAGATACTTCAACGCCATATCTTAGAGCTAGCTTAATATTATATCTACCATTTGGTTTCATCTGAGCTAAGATTTCCTCCTCAGATAATGTAAGGTCAATGATTAAGGTATTAATCGGCTGTTGATTAACTGGAGCTTTTTGGAAACGATTGAAAAAGGCAGGTAGTTTGGAAAGTTTTGGCTCAATTCTTAAATGAGAAGTTAGTTTGCCTCTTTTTAGGTTAACAGTTTTGTCAATTTCACCAATTAATTGATGAAACATTTGTTTTGCTTCGGAGTTATCATATGGCAAAACTGGTCCCTCAGGAATATAAAGGATGCTTTTGTTTTGGTAGTGAGAATACTTTGAGACTACTGCCCCGCCTGCTAAATGGTTTTGCTCCATAATTCCAATTTTAAAAGTCTCCCAGCCAAGAGTATTTTTAAATTCAGACCAAAAAAATGACTGCATATAACCTGATGCAGGATTGGCTTTTGTTAAATTTTCCCACTCTTTTTGTAAAGACTCATCAATATATTTAAATTGCATAACAGGCTATAGTTTAATCTTTTTTCACAGGTTTGCAAAATTGAATACTTTCTGTTAGAATGCACACAACAAAGTTTAGAGCAACGTCTTGGCACCGAGGTTGTCTCAGAAAGGATTACGATGCCACTTGATCCAAAAATTAAGCAAAAGATAATTAAAGAGTTTGCAACTAAATCCGGAGATACTGGTTCTCCAGAAGTTCAAGTTGCTCTTTTAACAGAACAGATTAAAAATTTAACATCTCATCTAAAAGAACATAGTCATGATATTCATTCAAGACGTGGGCTTTTATCCATGGTCAACAAAAGAAGAAGGCTGCTACAGTATCTGGTCAAGAAGGATGAGGAACGCTACAAAGTAGTTATAGACAAATTGGGATTGTCCAAATAACCCATTTTGTGGTATAATAAGAAAGTTCGAGTGGTTTGGGGATTGCAAAGAGATAATTAAAAAATAATTGTTTCTTCAACAGTTTCCAAATCCTCAATTTTATAAAGATTTAAATGTCAAAAGTAATACATAAAGAAATCGACCTTAATGGTCGAAAATTAAAATTAGAAACAGGTAAGCTGGCAATGCAGGCAGACGCTGCTGTTTTAGTGTCTTGGGGTGAAACAGTTATTTTAGCAACTATAGCAACCCAACCTTTGGCTCAAGATATTGGTTACTTCCCTCTTTCTGTTGAATATGTAGAAAAACATTATGCCGGAGGAAGAATCTCATCTTCCAGATTTATAAAAAGAGAAGCCAGGCCAACAGATGAAGCTGTTTTAACAGGCAGATTAATTGACCGTTCGATCCGCCCGCTTTTTCCAAAGAGTTTTAAAAATAATGAAGTTCAGGTAATTATTACTGTGCTTTCAATTGATCAAATTAATGATCCTGACTTGCTTGGGTTGATTGGAGCTTCCGCTGCTCTCTCTATTTCTTCAGTTCCCTGGAACGGACCTATTGCAGGAGTAAGAGTAGGAGAAAAAGAAGGAAAGTTAATGGTAAATCCGCTTCTTTCTGAGATGGCAGGTTCAAGTATGGATCTTTTGGTTGCTGCTGGTCGCAACAAGACAGTGATGATAGAGACAGAAGGCAAAGAAGTTGACGACAAAATTGTTTTTGAAGGTATCAAAGAAGGATTTGCTGCTTGTCAGCCGATTATTGATTTGATAGAAGAATTTACAAAAGAAGCAGGTAAGACAAAACAAGTTATTCCTCAGTTGGAAGAAAAGCTGGAAGAGGCTTTAATGTCTGAGGTAACAAAAATCACCAAAGAAAGAATAGAGGCTGCTTTATTTGATAATGAACATCCTTGGCATGAAGCAACAGGAGACTTAATCAAAAAACAATTGGCAATACAATACGCAGAAAACCTAACACCTCAAATTATCTCTGGTATTTTTGACAAAGTTGCCAAAGAGATCTTACATGAGACAGTTTTACAAAAAGGTAAAAGAGTAGACGGCAGAGCAATGGATGAGTATAGAAAATTAGATATGGAAGTGGGGCTTTTACCAAGAACTCACGGAAGTGGTCTTTTTCAAAGAGGCGATACTCAAGTTTTGTCAGTAGTTACGCTTGGTGCTCCATCCTTGGCACAAACTTTGGATGGTATGGAAGGCGAGAGGAAAAAAAGATTTATGCATTATTACAATATGGGTATTAATCCTTTTTCTGTTGGTGAAGTAAAAAGAATAGGTGCGCCAAATAGAAGAGACGTAGGTCATGGTTCTTTAGTTGAGAAAGCACTGACAGCAGTTATTCCATCTCAAGATAAATTCCCTTATGCAATAAGAGTTGTTTCTGAAGTCTTGGCAGCAAATGCTTCTACTTCACAAGCAGCTATATGTGCAAGTGTTTTAGCTTTACTTAATGCTGGTGTGCCTTTAGTTGAACCAGTAGCAGGGATTGCAATGGGACTATTCTCTGATGATAAAAAAGTACAGGTGGTGACTGACATGAGAGCAGTTGAGGATTTTTATGGAGAAATGGATTTTAAAGTAGCTGGAACCAAAAATGGAATTACTGCTATACAAATGGATACAAAGCTGGAAGGTTTAACTTTTGAAATAATTGAGACAGCTTTAGAGATGGGTAAAAAGGCCAGAATAGAAATTTTGCAGGAAATGGCAAAAGTTATATCATCTGTAGGTGTATTATCCCCACATGCCCCAAAAGTTGAGATTCTTCATATTAAACCAGAGGAGATTGGTTTACTTATTGGTACAGGTGGAAAAACTATTAATGGACTTATCGCCAAAACCGGTGCAGCTATTGATATTGAAGACGACGGAACAGTAATGGTTTCCGGAGTGAATTCCGAAGGAGTAGATCAGGCTCTTGAAGCAATTGCAGGAATGTTTAAATCATTTACAGTAGGAGAAGAATTGACTGGAAAAGTTGTAAGACTAGCACCATTTGGAGCATTTGTTGAACTTTCACCTGGAAAAGATGGCTTAGTTCATATCTCTCAAATGGCTCCAGGACATGTTGAAAAACCAGAAGATATAGTTTCTGAAGGTCAGGAAGTAAAGGTAAGAGTTACTGATGTTTCACCGGAAGGAAAAATTGGATTATCAATGCTTTTTGGAGCAGATATAAAACCAGAATCGGAAAGTAGACCTAGATCTAGTGGGGGTTTCAGACCATCAGGTGGTGGGTTTAATAGAGAAGGTGGGGGAGAAAGAAGACCCTACAGTAGTAGACCAAGAAGCGGTGGATTTTCAGACCGACCTAGATTTGGAAGTGGCGGGGGTGGTAGTAGAGGTGGGTTTGGAAGAAGCAGTGGATCAGCTAGAGGATTTGGTGGAAGATCTTCAAGTGGCAGCAGAGGTGGAGATAGAGGAGATAGAGGCGGTTTTGACCGCTAAGTGTTAGAATAGTGATGATGGAATCTTCTACCTATTCAATAATTGAAGAGTTGAAAATAAAGATTACTCAGGCTAATTTGCCTCAAGAAGTTTCAGAAAAACTGTTAAATCTTTTAAAATTTCAAGGTAGCGGTGTAGAGTTGGCTAGCTTAATTGCCTACATTGAATTTGTAATCTCGCTACCCTTCGCAAAAGAAGCTCAAGATATTTTAGATATTAACCGGGCTAGACAAATTTTAGATAAAAATCATTATGGTTTACAAGTTGTTAAAGATCGGATCTTAGAATATTTATCTATCTTGATATTACATAGAAAGAAAGGTCAAACAAATCATTTTCATGCACCCATACTAGCTTTTATTGGGTTGGTAGGGACTGGAAAAACTTCACTGGCTTATTCAATTGCGGAAAGTTTAGGCAGGCCAATAGTAAGAATCCCCTTTGGTGGTTTGGGTGATCCAGCTAGTTTACGTGGTCAGTCACGTCAAAGAATAGAGGCAGGACCGGGACAGATTATAAAGTCTATAAAAATGGCGAAGGCATTAAACCCGGTGATATTGCTTGATGAAATAGATAGAGTGGCTGTAGAGCATCGGGTGGATATTATGGGAGTTTTAGTAGAACTTTTAGATCCGGCTCAAAATCAAGCTTTTGTAGACTATTACCTGGATTTCCCCTATGATTTATCACAGGTACTATTTATCGCAACTGCAAACAATACAGCGAATATTGCAACTGCAGTATTGGATCGTTTAGAACCCATTCAAATGCCTTCTTACTCTGATGATGAAAAAATGACTATTGGTAAAAATTATCTTTTACCAAAAGCAATACAAGATGCAGGGATGGAAGAGAATATTCTAAAAATAGATGAATCTTTGTGGTCACAAATCATTAGGCCTTTAGGTTTTGATGCAGGTATTAGATCTTTGCAGCGATCTTTGCAAACAATTTCCAGGAAAGTTGCCAAAAGAGTTGTAGAAGGAGAAACGGGTCCTTTTGAGATAACAACAGAAAACTTGGGAGAATATTTAGTAGGATAGTATGAAAGTATTTAAACCACAATTTTTGTCAAATATAAATAACAATCAGTCTTTAAAATTGATTCCCTTAGGTGGCGTGGGTGATGTTACCAAGAACATGTATGTTTATGAATATGGCAACGACATTATCATCATTGATTGCGGGGTGGGATTTCCAGATGAGGGAATGCCAGGGGTTGATTTGGTAATTCCGGATATCTCCTACCTAAGAGATAAAAAAGATAAAATCAGGGCTATTTTAATTACTCATGGTCATGAGGATCATATTGGCTCTTTACCCTACCTGTGGCCAGAGCTGCAAGTGCCTATTTATACTCAAAGATTAACTGCTGGATTTATCAAGGCCAAATTTACCGAGCATAATTTGCCAATAAATAAAATTAACGAAGTTTTAATTGACCAGAAGTTAGACCTGGGGGCTTTCAAGATTTCTTTTTATCAAGTTTCTCACTCTATTCCTGACTCTATGGGAATTGTTATAAAAACTCCTATTGGTACAATAATTCACCAGGCGGATTTTAAAATCGATTGGACACCTGTCTCCGGACAAGTTACAGATGTTGGAACAGTTGCCTCTTTAGGAAAGATGGGAGTGTTGTTGATGATGATTGATTGTTTAAGAGTGGAGAAACCAGGATTTAACAAGTCAGAAAAGTCTATAGAAAGTACATTTGAAAAAGCTGCTATTGAAACTCCGGGACAATTGCTAATAACTATGACTTCTTCAAATATTTCCAGGATGCAGCAGGCAATAAATGTAGCGAATCGGCAAAATAGAAAAGTAGCTATAGCTGGACGTTCTTTTGAAAAAAACTTTCAGGTAGCCAGAGATTTAGGGTATTTGAAAATCCCTCCGGGAATAATAGTTGCGCCTGATACTATAAATTCTTTTGCTCCGGGCAAAATGATGATTTTGATTGCCGGTGCTCAAGGTCAGGCTTCGTCAGCCTTGGCCAGAGTTGCCAACGAAGATCATAAGACAATTAAATTAAAAGAGGGAGATAGCGTAATGTTTTCTGCTGACCCAATCCCTTCTACAGAATCTGCTCAAAGTGCTTTGATTGATTCATTGTCAAGACTGGGAGTAGAAGTCTATTACTCAGCAGTAAACTCTGATCTGCATGTAAGTGGACACGCAGCTTTAGAGGAACTGCGATTAATGATTAATTTGGCAAAACCCAAGTTTTTATTCCCCATTGGTGGAACTTTTAAACATATGAAAGCATTTTCCAAAATGGCACAGGATTTAGGGTATCAAAGGGGAGAAGTTGTAGATTGTGAAGATGGGGATATTTTGGAAATTAAAAAAGATTCGATAAAACTTACCGGCAAGGTTGACGTACAGAATGTTTATGTTGATGGTTTAGGCATAGGTGATGTCGGGCAGGTGATTTTGCGTGACAGACAAAAAATGAATGAAGAAGGAGTGGTAGTTGTGGTAGTATCATTTGACCAGCGAAAAGGAAAATTAATGTCTGATGTGGATATTATTTCCAGAGGATTTGTTTTCGAAGATATGGCCCAGGAAATTTTAGATAATGCTAAAGAAGTTGTTAGAAACACATTAGAAAAACATTCTCATAAATCTTCAGACTGGCGTTTTGTAAGGAAGATTATCGAAGAAGGATTAGAAAAGTTTTTCTATGAGGCAACTGAAAGGAGACCATTAATACTGCCAGTTGTCGTGGAAGTTTAATATATCCCATAGTATAATGTGGTATAATATCAATTATGTCTAGAAGACGTTCAATTTACAAATTACCCAAACTTAAATTAAAACAAAAAACTATTACTGCTATTGGTTCTTTGATTGCCTTTACTTTAGCTGTTGTTTCAATCGTCGCTATTTCCACCCACTCTAATTCTTTGAGTTTTTGGAAAGATTTCCTGACTAGTATGTTAGGCTGGGTGAGTATTACTGCTCCAGTTATCTTCCTATTATCAGGCCTTGTTTTAACAGGTGCTAAATGGAGATTTGCTCAAACAAATGTTTTACTTGGTTTTATTCTAATTACTTTATCAATATCTTCTTTAACAGCTTTCTTAAGGTTTGAAAAGGCAGGTCAAGTGGGTCAACTCTTATGGAGAGAATTGTCATCTTTTGTTACTATCTGGGGTGCTGCTGTACTGCTTTTATTATTATTTTTGGTAGGTTTAGTAGTTTTGTTCAATACTTCTTTAGGCCAAATATTAAAAATTTTTGCTTGGATATTTAGCACTTTTAAAAATATTTTACAACCTTTATTTAATAGACAAAGAACATTTGAAACCAAGCATATTCCTATTAAAATAAAAGTATCAGGTGTTGAAGAAAGACTTCAACAAATTAAAACTGCTAATCCTACACCTATAAAAGAGCCAATTATTGCTGATGCTTTGGTTCAGAATGTAGCAGGACAAACTAAAGTCTGGAAATACCCTCCTTTAAGTTTATTATCTGATAAAGTTGGATCTGCAGCTGAACGCGGAGATGTTAAGAAGAGTGCTGCAATTATTGAAAAAACCCTAGACTCTTTTGGAATACAAGCAAGGGTAGCTGAGGTAAATGGTGGTCCGGCAGTTACCCAGTATGCCTTAGAAATTTCGGCTGGTACAAAAATTTCCAAAATTGCTAATTTACAACATGACCTAGCTTTAGCTTTAGCAACTCCTACTGGTACAGTTAGAATTGAAGCTCCAATTCCGGGAAAATCTTTAGTAGGAATTGAAGTCCCTAATAGGTCCTTGGAAATTGTGGGTTTAAAACATGTTTTGGCATCAAGTGAGATGAGTAAGCATAAATCAAAACTAGCTGTGGCATTAGGTAGGGATACTTCTTCAAAGGCCATGATCGTAGATTTGGATCGGATGCCTCATTGTTTGATTGCTGGAACAACAGGTTCTGGTAAATCCATTATGTTAAATGCTTTTATAACTTCCTTACTTTTTAGAAATTCACCTGATGAATTAAAGCTAATTTTGATTGATCCAAAAAGAGTGGAACTAACAAACTATAATGGAATTCCTCATCTACTCACCCCAGTTATTACAGAGTCGGAAAAAATTCTTTCATCTTTAAAATGGGCTATGGCAGAAATGGACAGAAGATATAAATTATTCCAATCAGTCGGGGTTAGAAATATTGCTAGTTACAATGAGATGTCAGGGTTTCAGGCTTTACCCTATATTGTAATAATTATTGATGAGTTAGCAGATTTGATGATGTTTGCTCCTGTTGAGATTGAGGAGGCTATAACTAGAATTGCCCAACTAGCTAGAGCAACTGGTATTCATTTAGTAGTTGCAACACAAAGGCCATCTGTTGATGTAATTACAGGGTTGATTAAAGCAAATATTCCTTGCAGGATTGCTTTTAATGTTTCATCAATGATTGATTCCAGGGTAATCTTGGATGGACCAGGAGCTGAAAAATTATTGGGACGGGGAGATATGTTGTTTTTACCTCCTGATGCTTCCAAACCAATCCGTATCCAGGGAGTGTTTGTGCAGGATTCAGAGATTAACAACTTAATTAAATATTTGAAGAATTTGGGTATAGCTCCTCAATATACAACTGAGGTAACAGAAATGCCTTTGGGAAGAGTAGGTGGAAAGGGGACGAGCAGTGGAGATAGAGATGAATTATTTGAAGAAGCTGTCAGAACTGTTTGTCAGTATGACCGGGCTTCTGCGTCTTTACTGCAAAGAAGGCTCAAAGTAGGGTATGCCAGGGCAGCCAGAATGCTAGATGAGTTAGAAGAAGCAGGAATTGTGGGGCTTGGGGAAGGGTCAAAACCTAGGGATGTTTTAGTTAAAAATGCAGATGAATATTTTGCAGCCCAACAATCTCCTACATCTTAAAATTTATGATATCTTTTGGACATACTGCTGTAGGTGTAATAATAGGAGTGAGTACTTATCAGTTTTTAGGGCAAGGTGATTTGGCGACAGGATTAGTTTTGTCTGGTACAGCTGGTGTTATATCTCACTACTTGATGGATGCTATTCCTCATGGTCATTTTTCTATGCCACACTCTTATAAAAAGAATATTGTGCCAATAATTATTTTTGATTTGTTTTTATCCCTTATTATTTTCTTAGGCGGAGCTTATTTAAGAGTTGGTTTTGGCGACAAACTACTATATGTTATGTTTGGCATAGGAGGTTCTCAACTTCCTGATGTAATTGATGGTCTAATCTATACAAAAATAATAAAAGCTAAAAGTTTGATCAAGGTTGAGAATAAGATTCATGAAGCAATGCACTGGCATGGTCAGGATAATAAAACGCTATTACTTGGTATAAGAGATATTTGGCAAATTGTTGTTATTTTATTAGCTTTATTTTTGGTAATTTTTAACAAATGAAATACTTATGGAGATTGAGAGAATAATCCAACTTTTAAATTCAGGAAAAGTGGGAGTTATGGCAACAGATACTATTTATGGGATTGTTGGATCAGCCCTAGTCCCACAAGCAGTAGAAGAGATTTATAGATTAAGAAAAAGATCTACAAACAAACCAATGATTATTTTAATATCAAGAGTCTCAGATTTAAAAAAGTTTAAAATTAAGCTGACTTCCAAACAGCAAGATTTTCTAACAAAAATTTGGCCTAATCCAGTTAGTGTTGTTTTACAAACACCACCAAATGAATTTAAATACCTTCATAGAGGAACAAATAGCTTAGCATTTAGAATCCCTAAAAAAGAAAAACTTTTAGAGATTTTACAAAAGACTGGTCCTCTGGTTGCTCCAAGCGCAAACTACGAAGGAGATCAACCATCTGAAGGTATTGATGATGCAAGACGATATTTTGGTGATAATATTTCTTTCTATATTGATGAAGGAAAAATCAAATCTGATCCTTCAACTCTTATTAATCTTGATAAAGAAGGAAAGCCAGTAGTTTTAAGAATTGGATTGGACAAAAGGAGATTCAGTTGACTCAAGATGATCTGAGGTAAAGTTTTGCAAAACTTGATCAACTGGTTCTAAGGCTGCTTTCAATCTTTTCTCCTCCTCAATCTTCTTCATTCTTTCCATCTGGCTAAAGGCAGTTTTTCTAAATCTTGAGAATTGATTAGCGTCTAAATGCATATAAGCTAGTATAATTTTTTCAGATTTTCCTTCAGCAATATTTTTGATATTGGTGAACAGAATCACATAAGAATCTTTACCTGAGTTAGGGTATTTGCTGTGACTTACCTCAACCCGGTATTCTGCTAGCTCCAAACGATAGTGATCTTGTAAAGAACCAGGATCAAACTTTGCCAAATCAGTATGTACAACATCTAACTTATCTGTTTCAATTAAATGAATTAATTGGTTGATATATTTTTCAGCTTGAACAGGATCACCACTAGGAGGGGGTGGATTAGAGTTTTGGTCAATTGGAGAGGAAATAGGCATTGGTTGTATATTAAAAGGTCAAGCTGGTTGTGTCAACTGGTATAATTCATCTTGATATGAGAACTGTTGGACAAATCCTAAAAGAGGAAAGAGAAAAGAACTTCTACACTCTTGAGAAAATCGAAAAAGTAACCAAAATTAGAAAAGAACTTTTACAGGCTTTAGAAGCAGGTCAATATACAAAACTTCCTCCTTCAACCTTTATTCAGGGTTTTATTAAAAATTACGGAAGATTTTTAGGATTAAATACTGAAAAGCTGCTGGCTATTTTTAGAAGAGAATTTTCCGAGGGTAAAAATCCTCCTAGAGTGTTGGATTCATTACAAAACCCTCTAAATAATAAAAGATTCAGGTTAACCCCTACCAGAGTTTTAATAAGTATGATTTTTACGTTAGTAATAATTTTTTTTGCATATCTTTGGTTTCAATACAGATTCCTTGTGGGGTCACCCTTCTTAGAAATTAGTCAACCAGTTGATCAATTAAGTACTACCTCACCAGAGATTGCGATTTCCGGTAGAACTGATCCAGAAGCAAAAGTTAGCATCAATGAACAAGAGATACCAGTTGACCAAAATGGCAAGTTTTCTCAAACGATTAAACTTTCTGATAATGTAAATAATATTGCCATAACAGCTACCTCAAAAAGCGGTAAACGTACCTCTGTACAAAGAGCTGTTTTTCTAAAACAATAACTGTTATCATATTAACCTCAAGCTATGGATTTATTGCAAGTCTCCTTAATCTTTTTAATACTACTTCTTTCGATATTTTTAGCAATTACTGGTTTTTATGTTTTTTTGATTCTGAGAGATTTAAAAAAGGCCTTAGATAGATTAAATAAAGTTTTACAAACAACAGATGAAATTGCTCAAGATATAGAAAAACCTGTTGCTGCTGCAGCGAAAGCTTTAGCAGGGGGGGTGAAAAAAGAAACCAAACAAAAACTGAAAAGATTTTATAAAAAGATCCTCTAAGCAGATCTTAAGTTTTCCGAATCCTCGTTAGCCTGGATAATTAATGCGTATCTACTTACGTTTGGAGGATTTCTTTTGCTTGGCGGTAGATTAGGTGATCTGTTTGGCCACCGCCGGCTCTTTTTAATTGGGATTGCGCTTTTTACACTTGCATCGCTTGCTTGCGGTCTTTCTGCAACACAATGGGTTCTTGTCGCAGCGCGAGCACTTCAAGGAATTGGTGGGGCCATTGCCTCGGCAGTTGCGCTTTCCTTGACCATGAATTTATTTACCGAACCTGCAGAACGTGCTAAAGCAATGGGCCTTTTTGGTTTTGTCTCCGCTGGTGGTGGATCAATTGGCGTATTACTTGGCGGTTTATTAACAACCATTAACTGGCACTGGAATTTTTTGGTAAATATTCCGATCGGTATTGCTGTTTTTATTCTTTCTTTAATGCTTTTACCAGGAAGTAAAAGCCAGGTATCGGCCAAACATCTTGATATTGCAGGCGCAATTTCTATAACCGCATCACTTATGCTTGCAGTGTATGCAATTGTTAATGGCAATAAAATGGGCTGGATGTCTACCCAAACACTGGGTCTTTTAGCTATAGCACTTATTTTACTCGTAACTTTTCTTATTATCGAATCTCGTGTTCATATACCACTTATACCGCTTCGTCTTTTTAAACTTCGAAATCTTACCGTTTCAAATATTGTTGGCGTCTTGTGGGCTGCTGCTATGTTTGCCTGGTTTTTTCTTTCTGCGCTGTACCTTCAGTTAGTCCTTGGATTTAGTCCTTTACAAGTTGGCCTCTCCTTTTTACCAGCTAATTTAATTATGGCGGTTTTCTCACTTGGTCTTTCTGCAAAACTGGTGATGCGTTTTGGCATTAAATTGCCTTTGGCAGTAGGACTGGGTCTTGCCGCAATTGGCCTTCATTCTTTTGCTTTGGCACCAGTTAATGGCACGTATGTTACCAATGTTCTTCCTGGCATGATTCTTCTTGGATTAGGTGCTGGTATGGCATTTAACCCAATACTTTTGGCCGCGATGAATGATGTCAAACCCGAAGAGTCAGGTCTTGCATCAGGACTCGTTAATACTTCATTTATGATGGGTGGAGCACTTGGCCTTGCAGTACTTGCAAGCCTTGCGGCCGCTCACGCAGAAAGCTTACTTACCCAAGGCGCAAACCCAATAGCTGCACTTAATAGTGGATATCATGTAGCTTTTGTAGTTGGATCCTTCTTTGCTGCCTTAGCAGCTGTAATAGGCGCCACATTCCTTCGCATATCTATATCTAAAAAGTAAGTACAAGGACATCATGCAGCTTCTGGAAGCAAGTCCAAATCTTCTTTTTCAACTTTTATTGGAGCGTTACCGTGAGACCTTTTATTGATAGTTTTTCTTTTACCATCTGGAGATCGCATAAAGACAACTACTTCTTTCCCCTTTTTTGCATCAGCCATAGCCTCTCTTACTTCATGTCCACCCATTGACTTTTTATCTTCAAGCCGAGCCGCCACTTCTTCAACCTCTTCTCTACTAGTTCCTAAAATACCTGCAGCAGCACCCATAGCAGAACCAACACCTGCTCCCATTAACCCAATGATAAATACATCATGACTTGTACCGCTATGACCATCTGCGTGAGCGGCTGCAGCTGCAACGGGATCAGGTCTTGCTAACCTAGTTAATCCATAATATCCTGGACCAGGTATTATGGTTACTGTTTCGACCGATGTACCATTTTTCTCGGCAACTACTGCATGTTTTGCTTCATGTTCTGCAGTATCACCAGGAGTTAATCGTCGCGGACGTAAAAACCACGCCTCAACTTGCACTCCATTATCTAAATGTACTTTTTGACCTACTGATATACTAAATGCTTCTGGATTTCTCACAGCCCAATTATACTCCTCCATATCAATATCGTCTGCTATAATAATCCCATGAAATATATTGACCTAACGCATACATTTACTCCCGATATGCCAGTTTATCCCGGAGATCCAAAAGCAACTTTAAAACAAGTTGCGTATATAGAAAAAGATACGTATAACGACCACAAAATTACAACTCATATGCACGTAGGAACTCATATGGATGCTCCACTACATATGATTAAAAACGGCAAAAGAATTGACGAAATAGATCCAGAAAGATTTTTTGGTAACGGCATTTTAATTGACGTAAGAGGAAAAAATTATATTGATAGTTCGGTTTTGAAAAAAATTACAATAGAAAAAGATTCTGTTATTCTTTTATACACAGGTTATGGAAATAAATATCGGACAGATGATTATTTTAAAGGCTATCCAGAGCTTAAGGATGATTTTGCGAAAAGAGCAGTTGCATTAGGAGTAAAAATGGTGGGAATGGATATGCTTGGACCCGATTACGACAAGCCATGGACAACGCATAAAATTTTACTCGGAAACAATATTACTATTTTGGAAAATCTAACCAATCTTGATCAGTTATTAGGTGTTAAAAACTTTGAAGTTATTGCTTTACCCGCAAAACTCCAAACAGACGCAGCACCGGTTAGAGTAATCGCGAGAATTCAAAAAAATAGAAAGACAATATGAGAAAAGCTTTCATCATCATACTCTTGATGACATGTTTTAACATTGTTTCTCAACCCGTGTATGCTCTTTCGCCGGGGCCGGCAATAATGGAATGTGCTAAGAATAAAAATGCACGTCCAGATTGTAAAAAGATTTTGTGTCAATTTGAAAATGCCAACAGAAATTGGCCAAAAGACAAGGGTATTTATGAAGATTGTACTACCGGAATTATGTATAACAAGAATGTGGTTTTTATTGGAATAGTAGGAAGTCTTATTGCATTCATATCTGTTATAGCTTTTTATCTAATTCGCCGCTTCCAAAAAACAAATACCAAAGCTAGCTAATATTCTCCAAAAATCCTATAATTTGCTTGATTTATGTATGGTAAAATGTATGCTAATATGATAATATGTTTATGCATACATCTTTTGAATGGAATCAAAATAAAAATGCTGAAAATTTACAAAAGCATGGAGTTAATTTTGAAACTGCTCAGTATGCATTTATTGATCCGAAGCGTGTGATTGCATTAGATTTGAGTCACAGCAAAATAGAAAAACGTTATTATTGCTTCGGAAAAGTGAAAGGAGATGTTTTAACTGTCCGGTTTACTTATCAAAGTAACAATGTCAGAATAATTGGTGCAGGTTATTGGAGAAAGGGTAAAAATATATATGAAAAACAAAATAAAATACAAAAATGAGCCAATAGAAGCTCGGGTAATAAGTGATTTTTTACCGAAACCTGAAAATTTAATTTTAAATGAGAAAAAGACTAGAGTAACGTTGACGCTTACAGAGAAAAGTCTTAACTTTTTTAAAGGTGCCGCTAAAAAACATAAAGCTTCATATCAAGGAATGATTAGAAGGTTCGTACATTCTAGGTGGAAGTGCACCACTAATTAGTTAGGTAATACCATTTTGTAACTGTTCCATTCTCTCATATGGTGTCAAGTATCCTAAACATTTCCTGGGAGTTGAGTTCATGATTTTCTCTATTTGTTTTATCTTC
>CAYMUB010000051.1:0-4388 GCA_964393545.1 uncultured Gammaproteobacteria bacterium
TCTACAGCCAGATTCACTACTACAACTTTAAAAGAATCCACACTGCATTAAAAATGCCTCCTGCCGTTTATGCTCAATTAGTTAAAGAATAATGTCTTAATGAAATGGGTACTTGACAAATAGAACAAGAAGGCAAGAGAAGGATTGAACAACTAAGACAAGATTACCTCACATAATCAATCCAACTAATTGTTACTGTGTCCTTCTTTGTTATGGGTTGATAGGAATGTTAATCTAGCCTCAGGTTGTACCGTAGGGATATCCATTTCACCACAAAAGTAACTCTACAACGGCCTAAAGTACTACTTCTACCATTGTGGTGTCCATTATGGTGCCACAATGGTCCATTACGGTGATTAGAGCCTCAAACACCGCTAAACTACATATCAATAAATTTATTAAAACACTTTACGGTTCCTGTCCGCCACTGGCGGACTATAGATATAAAAAATCGCACGCATTGACTCTGTGATTTGCAAAAAATACCAGAGCGAGGCCATAGGCTGAGCAATAGGAACAATACACAGGTAGGAGACGAACATGCCTTGAAAACCGATACAGGGGTGGGAACCGACACAGAGCGTCGATTAATGAGATTTAAAATCAGTTCGGATTAGTCGATATAAGTCCACAGAGAAGGATTTCAAAATGCCAGGCCACAATTCCGGAAATTAGTCCCTTACTTGCCACTATTTTAAAAGGATGTGTTAATTCTCATCCTCTTAAAATCATCATCTAAGGTGAATACTTCATCTAAAGCAAAATCCTTATATAAAATGTATGAGGTTGCATCAGTGAAGGAGATTTTATTGTCAGAAAATTTTAAGAATACAGATTCCGCTTTCTGCAAAATATCTGAATCTACTTCTAAAACTGTTAATTCATTCGAGGCCAACACCTCTTTAATTAAATTAGTTGCCAATTTTGCCCCATGACTTCCAGCCCGATAAACACATCTAGTATACAGCTCATCAAGAACATAATCTGAAGTAATAAGTTGAGCCCTACTTTTCTTATAAACTTTATATTTATTTACAACTTTTTCATGGAAAGACTCATCTTTGAGGATCAGAGCCATAAAGGCACTGGTGTCAATAAATACTTTCATTCTTAGTCCTGGAGATATATTTCGTCGCTATCAAGTGCGAAATTAGTAGGTTTACTGGTTTTTAGATGAATCGCCCCTACTAGCTTGTCAAAGTGGGTATAATTAGAAGGTTGGCCCTCATGTTTAGAAAGCACTTTAGCCACTTGATCAGCAAATCTGTCTATTACTCCCTGGATCAATTTTGATCTGGAAATATCAGTGTGACTTCCAAAGTCATCCAGAATAGAAACAGAGTGTTGGTTAAGGTAAACCTGGTATCTTTTCATATATATATACATTAAATCATATGGTGTATATTCTGTCAATACCTTTTTCTTCTCCTTACATGGATCGATGAACCAGCTTTACTTGTCTCTATTGTCCATATAGAAAAATATCCGTTAATATTTAAGATAATTTAGCAATAAACCCTTAGCATAAGAATATCATAAATGATTCCTTTTTGAATTTTATCCTGTAGCATGTTATTGTGTGGTTCTTTATGTCTAAAGAAAGCATAGGCACCATATTACTGGTAGCCAGTCCCCAAAATTCTAAAGATAAAACCTTACCAAATATTGACTTATTAGATAGCAGAACCTTTAGAGGAGTAGTTACCAAGTTTGATCAAACACTTGGTTTGGGATTTGCAGGTAGTTTACACCCTGATAGACAAACTGCTTCTCCAGTTATGTCCATTGCTGCTCATGCGGATTTTGTGACCAGGTTAAGAGAAGAATTAAGTCCGGGTTATCTTTTTGCAAAGGATGATATTTTCAAAGTACGTGTGACTGGACATAGCATTGGAGAGATGGCTGCTTTTGTTGAAGCAGGGATAATGGATATTGAAACTATGGCCAAGGTTTTGCATGAGAGGGAAAGGATTACTACTCATCCTCTTGATTCTGGATTCAGGTATATGATGGCGGTAGTTGGAATTGATATCGATAATTTTGTGATGCCATTTCAAAAAATATCTCAGTTTTTTGGGGAAGGAGTAAGAATTGTTTTAGCAAACAGGAATACGCCTACTCAGGGTGTTTTATCAATTCAGGCTGATGAAGAAACAGGAGATATGATTGCAATGAAGCTGCCGGAAATTCTATCTGACCAGAAACATCCTTTAGCAAATAAACTAAGAGTACGTGATCTTAAAATGCAAAATGCTTTTCACGCGCCTTTTTTGGGAGCGGAAGAATTTTTATTTAAGGCTAGTCTTGCGGATATGCTAAATGAGCATAATTTTAGAAAACCTGCCAGAGATATGTTCTATTCTCCCATGCTTGGTGATTGGGTAGTAACCAAAAAGCAGGCCATGGATATTCTTTGTCATCAATTAACCAGGCAAGTTGATTTTAGAGGAGCTATCTTAGAGCTGGTGAGGCTGCCAGATTTACTGGCTATAGTAACTGCTGATATATTAGATATTACCCCTGGTCTTGTTCAGGCTAATCTGCAAGATAATAGAGTGCCTATTTTTAATATTAAGAATGAAGAAACCATGATAGAAACAGTTGTACGGTGTGCAGAGCTTTTTAATGAATATAGGTTGTTTGACAGTCATAGGTAGATATGTTACTTTTCATGAAAGCTTTAATAAAATGTGTGGGATTTTTGGTTATGTTGGTAATAAAAACGCCTCTGAAATAATTTTAGAGGGTTTAAAAAGACTTGAATACCGGGGTTATGACTCGTGGGGCATTGCTGTGCTTTCAGATCAGATAGCTTTGAATAAAAAAATTGGAGCTATTGGTGATATCAATCAGGCGATCCCTCTACCGAAATCCAATATTGGTATTGGTCATACTAGATGGAGTACCCACGGTAGTGTTTCCGAAACTAATGCTCATCCCCATTTCTCAACAGATAAAAGTTTTGTCCTGGCTCAAAACGGAATTGCTGAAAACTACCGGGAATTAAAAAAAGATTTAATTAAAAAAGGATACAAGTTTGAATCTGAAACTGATACTGAGGTAATTGTCAGATTAATAGAGCTAAAACTTAGCTTCCAACCCCTGGGGTTTGAATGTAATTTAAAACAGGCCGTGAGAGAGGCTTTTTTGGATCTCCAAGGTAGGAACACTGTGATTGTTTTAACAAATAAAGGGCAAATTTTGGCTTGCAGAAATGGTTCACCCCTGGTAATTGGTCGTTCAGACACAGAAATATTTTTCTCTTCAGATACCCTCTCTTTTGCTCCTTTTGTTGATAAAGTACTTGTTTTAGATAATGGACAAATGGCTTTCTATGATGATGGGAAATTAGAAATTTATGATATTAAATCCAATAGAAAAATCCCTCACTCTTTTGAGAAAATCAACTTTGAATCCAGTAAGGTAGATAAAGAGGGCTATGATCATTTTATGTTGAAGGAAATTTCCGAAAGCCCATATGTGATAAGACAGATAATAAACCAGCCTTTAGGCATTTATGACGGTTTTATTAAAGCTTTGAAAGAGGCAAGAAATATTTACACCATAGGTTCTGGGACAGCAGGTATTGCTGCTTCACAAATGGCTTTTTATCTAAGAGCTTTTGGTAATCTGAGAGCTCAAAGTGTGATTGGGGCTGATATATATGATTATATGAATCTTTTAGGCAAGGGTGATTTAATCATTGCTCCTTCTCAATCAGGTGAGACAGCAGATGTGTTAGAGGTTTTAGAAGCAGCTCAAAAAAAAGGGGTTAAGATTGCCTCCTATGTAAATATGCCTGGTTCTACTATGACCAGAATGTCTGATTATAAGTTTATGGCTCTGGCTGGACCAGAGATTTGTGTCATGTCTACCAAAGTTTTTACCTCACAAATTGCCTGGGGTTATTTAATTTCTAAAACAGTAGCAGGTAAAACTAAAGAGGCTTTGGAAAATCTCAAGACTCTTTCAGATGAAATTGAAAAATATTTAAATACAGGAACCAACCATCAGATGCTAAAAGATTTAGCTCACAACTTAGCAAAGAAAAAAGATATTTTTCTACTTGGGAAATACCAAAACTTTAATATTTGTAAAGAAGGGATGGTTAAAATTATTGAAGGGTCATATATCCATGCTCACGGAATTCCTGCAGGAGATTTAAAACATTATGCTATTACTTTAATGGAAAAAGGAGTCCCGGTGATTGTAGCTGTATCTGAAGATGTTTCAAAAGATGATGTGTTAAATGCTGTCAGTCAAGTTAAAGCCAGGGGTGCTACAGTAATAGGTATCTCCCCTACTGCTCATGAGGGTTTTGATTATCATATTAAAGTGCCAGATACCGGGGAAACATCAGCCATTATGAACATAATTCCTTTACAGAT
>CAYMUB010000052.1:0-13009 GCA_964393545.1 uncultured Gammaproteobacteria bacterium
GGCTGAAATCATAGAAAATCCTAAAGTAACAATAGTATCTGTTGCCAGTCTTTTAGCAGAGGCAATAAATTGTGTTTATAATGGTGATTCAATATCTGAAAAATTAATTCCTAAAACTCGCAAAGGAGAAGGAAGTTAACCCGATTTAATCGGGACTAACGAAGATTTAAAGTTTCACCTTCAAAGATAATATCTTTTGGTTTGATTACTACTTTTCTTTCACCCTCTTCCAAATATCCTGCATCTAAGCTTTCAAAACCATTTTGAGAGATTATTTCCTGAGCTTTGACTACATCAGGCGCTGGAACAAAAACAGCATAGTCTTGTCCCATGTTGTAAGTTTGATACATCTCTACATCATCAATTCCTGCCTCTTTTTGAATAAATTTAAATACTTCTTGAGGCTCAAAAAGTTTCTCTATTACATAAGTAAAATCCCTATTTGCTCTCATAACTTTTCTTAGTCCGTGTCCTGAGATATAGTTCATGTAATGAATATCAACGCTTTTGTCCAAAAGATCACCAATCAATTTTGCATAGATATTACATTTAGTTAAAACAGCCTCACCAAAAATTGTTCCATCAGATAATTTGGTTGCGTAACCTTCAGGTATTCTGCTCTCAACTGCTCTTGCCAGCGATATACCACTGGCATTAATTCCGTTACTTTTAAGGAGTAAAATCCTATCCCCGGCTTTCAACTTTTTGGCTGTAATTAATCTGCTTTGGGGACCGATAATCCCGACTGCAGATCCTGCTAAATCTATTGTATTTTTCTCAATGACACCTTTATCAGTTGCAGTTTCTCCGCCACCCCAACTAGCGCCGGATAGATCACAGGCATTTTTCCAACCCTTTATTAAATCCTTCATCCGGGTCGCGTCTTCTAACCAGGAATTATCTTCAACCGCCCAATAAGCGTGTATTACCAGAGGTTTTGCTCCAACAGAAATAAGGTCATTAATAATGTAGGCAATTGTGTCATGGGCAACTATATCATAGTAAGTTTTACCGGTAATCTTTCTCACTTTGTCGGCAACCAAAGTTTTTGTTCCTAAACCTTCAATAACAGAGGCCATATAAACTTCACCTTGTTTCCAAACATAGGCTGATTCACCTCTTGATTCAATTACTTCTTCAAAATCCAGCTTTAAATTTTTAGCGGTGGAGGCAGCAGCAGTTTGAGCTAATTTTTTAATGGGGTCTTTAGTATCATAATTGTCTCCAACCTCCGAATAAGTTATCTTTGGCTTGTTCATTTCCTATATGATACTACTGATTTGACAAGATATAAAGCTTATGTTAGAATTTTTTAAGTTTATGACTAAAACATTAACAATTGACTCAAGAAATTTTGCAAATTTACTTAGCCTTCTTTTAGGTTTGCTCCTTGTTGGAGCTAATCTAGGGAGGTCTTTTTAGATAAAATTTATCTAAAAGAAAGTAAGGAATTAGACCTCCCATAAGGGAGGTTTTTTTTATGGAGAAAAAATATGAGAAATACAAATGAATCAGATCCATATGTAAGACGGCCAACATTCGCTGATCCTACGCCTAGTATAGCAATGGGCAATATTCAGAGAGAAATGCCCAGGGCAAGAACCCATGGATCTATTGGTGATAAAGGTGTTGCTCATACCTTTCATAAAGCATTTAGACAATTAAGGGAATTGAAAACAGCAGGACTTATTTCAAAAAACGAATTTAATGATCGAAAAGAACGATTAAGACAATTTAGAGATGTTGCCATAGAAACGGTTGTTAATTTTAGAGGCACAGGAGGAATAAAGTAATGGGAAACTCACCTGAGTCAAGAAAAAGAATTGATTGGTCAAAAAGAATAGATATAGAAGTCATTCCAGCAATTTTGAAAGGAGGTGTAATATGAGTTCAATTGAAATGAGGCTAGCTCCTGCGATAAACAGCAGACGTACAGAAATCTCTGGTATAGATGCACAACTGCGGGATTTAAACTTAAGATTTCCTGGTGAAAGAAGAAAATCTGATGGTCAAAAAGATCCAGAATATTTAGCTCAGCGTAGCGGAATATTAGCAAGAAGAGGATTTTTATCAGGAATGCAGAATAAGGACAGAAGGAAACTAAGAGGAGTTAACCGGTAAATCAGTCAATCATTGTTTTGTTTAATTTTTGATTCGGATTTTTGATCCGAATATTGATATTTTTAAATTGTTGTGCTATATTAGTAAATAATGCAAAAGTTTACAATACAAATTATTGATATTGAAATTATTATTACCTTGCGAAAGGGGAGGTTTTTGCAGTAAGTTTTTTTAAAAACTTTAGCAAAAATGGCCCCGCCTATGCGGGGTTTTTTTATGGGTTCAAATGTCTAAATGACATTTGAACGGGTTAACAACAATTTATCGCCGAAGGCGAAATATAATTTTGAAGTTAACCCCGGGAAAGGAGGTGAAAATATATGGAGAGATTATTACCTAAAAGAGTGGTATTAACCTTAGCAGATGAAACTGTAAGAATATTTGGTGCAGATTGTCAGAGAGTTTTGGCCACACCAGTTTTAAACACAGTAACTATAAAAGCAGGTTTTGATGGTCTAACTAGCAATGTAACATTTGATGATGTTAAAGGTATTTTATATGATGGCCAACTTGAAAGATTAGTTCATGATACAGATCATGGGGGATTAAGGATTGAGTACCCTCAAAGATTAGCAAGAGTTGAACTAGATCTATCAGATGGAAGTCTAGTATACCGATTTGGAGGTAGTGTAAACCCCATTATGGTGGAAGAAGTTCAGATGCTTGACCTAAGTTAGTAATTCACTATAAACTGATTTAATACCATGTACAGACTTAGTGTTTATTCCTTCGTGCTTATTGTAGTATTTGTATATTTTGGTATTTTAAATACAAATTCTGTGCAAGCCGGGTTAACTGTGCCAATTTTGATGTATCATTTTATAGGTAATAATCCTAATCCTAAAGATCTAGCAAGAAATACTTTATCTGTTTCTCCTGATAAATTTGAAGCTCAAATGGATTATTTAGCAAAAAATGGTTATACCCCAATCAGTTTAGATACTTTGTATGGGATTTTTGGAAAACTTACAACAGCTCCTCAAAAACCAATAGTTTTAACCTTTGATGATGGTTATGTAGATTTTTATACAACAGCTTACCCAATACTTCGACGATTTAACTTCCATGCTGTGGAATTTATTCCAACCGGGCTGATTGGCGGACCAAGTTATTATATGAACTGGAATCAAATCAAAGAGCTGCAAGCTTCAGGATTAGTCACTTTTGAAGCTCATACTGTCACTCATGCCAATCTTGCAACATTAAACTCCTCAGCAGCTTTAAAGCAAATGCAGGATAGTAAAAATGTTTTACAATCACAAACCGGTTATCCGGTTAATTTCATTGCTTATCCTTACGGAGGAACAAACTCTTCTGTTCAAGCTGCTGCCAAAAAAGCAGGATTTGTAGGAGGTTTGGGAACATGGTATGGAAAAGCAAGTGGATCAGGAATGAATATGCCCAGGATTAGAATTACCGGTCAAATGAGTCTTAAAGACTTTGCCTTAAGGTTATAATTAGATAGAAAACCTAGTCACTGAACAGTCAAAGTGCCGATGTTTTTTTCATTTAAATCACAACTATTGGCTTTGATAGGATAACTACCACCTTTCCCAAACTGAATTTCTACCACCCCATTGGAAATTGGATATTTATTGTTGTTTATATAAATACAATAATTGTTTGGAATATTTTGGAATTTTAAATAATATTTGTTATTAACGTTCAAATTAAGTTTAAGATCCTGATCTTTGGCAAAATCAATATTATATGATTGCTGGTTATCAGCATTTGTTACACCCAATACATTCACAATAACTTCGTTGGTATTTTTGTCATTACTTGATTGTTTGTTAAATGCATTATCCAGAGTTGTTTTAACTTGGTTATAAGCAACCTCTTTAGCTGTTTCTATGCTTTTTTGAGTATTCCTCTCAAAAGAATCTTTTGTTTGAGTAAGCAGATTATTAGGTTTATCCTCACTAGGTGTATCTTTAGTAAAGCCAAGAACTTTTCCTAAGCTTTGAAAGAATGGATTTTCCAGGTTTGTTTTTTTTGGTTTAACATATAAAAATATTCCTATACCAAGAATAATTAAAACAGCAACAATCAGAATAATTTTGAACATATACTGATCATACCAAACTTTGAGTTAGTATAAATCCTCAGATATTTCTCAGTAACCACTGGTATAATTAGTGCCTGATGAGAATATTGGTGGTGGAAGATGAGCATAAAATTGCTAACTCTATAAAGAAGGGTTTGGAGGAGGAAGAAGGGATTAATGATTAAGATATCTCATTTGTCCAAAGTATATAAAACCGGTGAGGTTGAAACAATTGCCTTAGATGATGTTTCCTTTGAAATTAATAAAGGAGAATTTGTGGCCATCATGGGACCTTCTGGTTCTGGCAAATCTACCTTAATGCATATGATTGGCGCACTAGATACTCCTACAAAAGGTGAGTATATCTTAGATGGAGAAAATGTCAGTAAACTTTCTGATGATAAGCTGGCTGACATTAGAAATAGAAAAATTGGTTTTGTTTTCCAGGCCTTTAATCTTTTACCAAGAAGAACAGCAATGCAAAATGTTATTCTTCCTATGATTTACGGGGGAGTTCCAAAAATAGAAAGAGAAGTGAAAGCAAAAAAATATTTAGAGATGGTGGGTTTGGGAGATAGATTAAATCATACTTCAAACCAATTATCCGGCGGCCAAATGCAAAGGGTGGCAATAGCCAGATCCTTGGTAATGGATCCTGCTATTCTTTTGGCTGATGAACCAACTGGCAATATAGCCTCCAACCAGGCAGCTGAGATTATGGAGATATTTCAAAAATTAAACAAAGAGGGACACACGATAGTAATGATTACCCATGAAGCAGATATTGCAAAATATGCCAAAAGAGTCATTGAAATTAAAGACGGGAAGATTGTTGATGATAGTGCCAAACATAAGCAAAGAAAGAGTTAAAAATAGTGGAGTACAAAGAGATTATTACAGAAGCTTTGGGTACACTGACCATAAACAAACTTAGAACTGGATTGGCTGCTTTAGGCATTGTGATTGGTATAGGTTCTGTGATTGCCTTAATATCTTTAGGCCAGGCCACTCAACAAGCAGTCCAAAGTAGAATACAAGCTTTAGGATCTAATTTATTAACTGTTATTCCTGGCTCCCAAAACAGCGGGGCAGTCAGAGGAGCAGCAGGTGGAGGAATCACATTGAGTTTAGATGATGCCAAAGCAATTGAAAATTCAAAAGACCAAGTCAATACAATTTTGTCTGTTTCCCCTGAATTTCAAAGAAGACTTCAGGTAACCACAGGTAAAACCAATACTAATGTCCAAGTGATTGGGGTTATCCCTGCTTATGCCAGGGTGCATAAATTTGATATTGCTTCAGGTTCTTTTATTACCCAAAGGGACGTGGATAGTATGACTAAGGTAGCAGTTTTAGGGTCTCAAGTGGTGTCTGATTTGTTTGGAAATGGGGAAGCGCTTGGGCAAAGTATTAGAATAAACAGCCAGACTTTTAATGTTATTGGCACTACAGTATCCAAAGGCGGGACAGGATTTCAAAATCAGGATAATATAGTCTGGGTGCCGCTATCTTCAGCTCAGAAACAATTGTTTGGAGTTGATTATTTATCTTCAATTGCTTTGGAGGCAAAATCTCCAGATGTAATGACTGATGCTCAAAACCAGGTAGGATATTTATTGTTAGACAGACATAAGTTAAACGATCCTACACAGGCAGATTTTTCTATCTTTTCTCAACAAGATATTCTAAATACAGCCTCTGCCACCACCGGCACTTTTACAGCTCTTCTTTCTGGCATTGCTGCTATCTCACTTTTGGTAGGAGGGATTGGGATAATGAATATTATGCTGGTGACAGTAACTGAAAGAACCAGGGAGATTGGTTTAAGAAAAGCTTTAGGGGCAAGGAAAAATATAATAACAGCACTATTTTTAATAGAATCTGTAATTTTAACTTTTGTGGGAGGAATTATTGGTATGGTTTTAGGAGTGTCTTCCTCTTATATTATTTCTAATTTGACCAGTTCACCGTTTGTACTTTCCGGCTCAGCAATTTTTTTGGCTATTGGGGTTTCAGCTGGAATAGGTATCCTGTTTGGCTGGTATCCTGCAAATCGTGCCTCAAACTTAGAACCTATTGAAGCATTAAGGTATGAATAAATATTTGAAAGGAGGTGAGTTATGAAAAATATAAATGCAATAGCGATTATTTTGCTTCTTGTTGGCTTAGGTGCAGGTTTTTTTGCCGGAATGCAGTATCAGAAAAGCCAACGTCAGGCAGGACAATTTGACAGACAAACAGGTAATCAAGGTCAGGGTAGAAGGTTTGGTAATAATATGAGACCAGTGTCTGGAGAAATACTTTCTTCTGATGATAAAAGTATTACTGTAAAACTCCAAGATGGCAGTAGTAAAATTGTACTTTTGTCTGATAAAACACAAATCAATAAAGCAGCAACTGCTCAAAAAACTGATTTAAAAACAGGAGAAAAAGTGGCTGTGTTTGGGACTGAAAATTCAGATGGAAGTGTCACAGCTCAAAGTATCCAACTTAACCCACAATTTGGTGGGCGATTAGGTACACCAAGTGCTTCTCCAAAATAAAATAGTAAGATAAATTTTATGAGTAGATTTAAAATTGGGTTATCTTTTGTAATAATGGCTTTTGTCATAGTAGCTGTTATTCCATTTTTTCGTCCTAACTCGCATAGTGTAGCTAGGTTTGTTAAGTCTATCTCAACTGGGGAAAGTTTAGATAAAGTAATAACTCAGGTTTTAGATGGAGCAAAAGGCAATTATGGGATTGTCATTAAAAACCTAAAAACAGGTGAAAGTTTTCTGCTTAATGAGCATCAAACTTTTCCACCAGGCAGTTTATATAAACTTTGGGTGATGGCTGAAGCTTTTGATCAAGTAGAAACTGGTGATCTAAAAGAAGATGAAATATTAAGCCAAGATGTAAAAATCCTAAATAAAGAATTTGGTATTTCTAATGATTCAGCTGAACTTACAGAAGGAGAGATAACCCTTTCTGCATCTGACGCACTTAAACAGATGATCGAAATTTCTCACAACTATGCAGCATTGCTTTTAACTGAAAAAATTGGATTATCCAATGTGGCTAAATTCTTGCAAGAAAAAGGATTTAAAGAAACATCAATGGGAATAGACGGATCAGATCCAGCATCTACCCCTTATGATATTGCTTTATTTCTTGAAAAGCTATATCAAGGTAAATTAGTCAGTCAAACATATTCTACAAGAATGATTGACCTTCTAAAGAATCAACAGCTTAATGGTAAGCTGCCAAAGTATCTTCCAGAAGATGCAGTCATAGCTCATAAAACCGGAGAGATTGATTATTATTCTCACGATGCAGGCATAGTCTACCTGCCTTCAGGTGATTATATTATTGTGATTTTATCAAAGAGTGATTATCCGCCTGGAGCTGAGGATAGGATAGCTCAAGTTTCTAAAGCAGTCTATGAATATTTCAAGGATTGAAAATTTTAGGAAGTGGTTGATCTTTAGGGATAAAACGGATTGATAAAGAGTTTACGCAATGACGGGTGTTTTTTTCAGTTAGATGTTCTCCTACAAACTCATGACCCAAATGAGCTTCACAATTTGTACATTGGATTTCTGTTCTTGTCTGGTCTGAATCAGGTAAGCGTTTTACTGCATTAGGATAGTCTTTATCAAATGAAGGCCAGCCACACCCCGCATCAAATTTAGATTCTGAAGAAAATAAAGGAGCATTGCATTTTTTACAGATAAACACCCCGTCTTCATAAAAATCATCATATTCTCCAGAGAAAGGGGTTTCGGTTCCTCTGTCCTCAATAATTTCTTTTTCCTGAGGAGTTAATTTATTGTACATATCCAATATCTCATGTAAAATGACTGTAGAATAAATTTAATTCTGCGTCAATAAACCCTTATGAGTAAAAGAATTATTTTAGAAGGCCGGAACACTATTCATGATGCTTTATCTTCCAATAAGAAAATAAAGACGGTTTTTATAGCCAAAGAAAGTATTAATGATCCAAAGATACAAGAAATTATTAAGATAGCAAGACATAAAAAAATTCCATTAAACATAGTATCTGGAAAAGAAATAAAAAATAGAGCCAAATCTTTTAATCCTCAAAATATTTTAGCTGAAATGGAAGTAGAGGAAGTTTTTTTAAAGGAAATTTTACAAAAAAACAAAAATGCCTGTATATTAGTTTTTAACCGTTTGGATTATGAGCAAAATTTGGGGGCAATTTTAAGGACTGCCTGGGGAGCAGGAGTTGATGCCATAATAGTTTCTCCAAACGGAGTTCATGAAATAACCCCGGTGGTAGCAAAAGTTTCTATGGGAGGAGTGGCCTATGTGCCTGTAATTGCCCAAAGTTTGTTTCCAGCTTTAAAGCTTTTAAAAGATGAAGGTGTTCCCATTGTGGGGGTGGAAAGTAAAATGGGAGAGGTTTATTCCAAGCAAAATCTTTTGGGACCTGTAGCTTTTGTATTTGGGGGAGAAGATTCAAGCTTATCAGAACCTTTAAAAAAATATTGTGATTTATTTATCCATATTCCTATGAATTCTGAACTTTCTTCTTTAAATGTCAGTGTGGCAACAGCCATTATTGTTTTTGAAAAACTCCGTCAGGAAACTGACGCAAAAAATCTGATATAATTTAGATGTGACAAAAAATCCTTCAGTAAATTTATTTTTACAAACAGTGGAAATATTGTGTTATTAAAGGGTTGCAAATCCGCGGACATGGAGAATATCATTTTGCTTTATATCACGGACATCCGATGAGGTAAGAGTAAGCAGTGCCACTGTTTTTCCTGTCGCAGTAACAAACTCCACTTCTGCTGCTTTACCCCCATCATAAACATTTACCACAGCCCCCATATCCCCCGCACTAAGGCTGTGTTCCTTAATATCATGCGTAAGTATGACTGTTTCCAACTCTCTAAATTTGTGTATAAAATTTCCTCTTAAGTATATTATACAGGATAAGCAGTTACGAAATTAGGTCTGCTTTCTCCTGTTTTAATAAACCAAACAGTAACGATCTTAACAGTTTTTCCAATGGGTTTTTTAATTGTTCCTTCTACAACATAATTAGTACCATAGGAGAATTTTCTTACATTTTTGACATCATTCTCCTTTGCTATCCGCAACAGCGATTCTGCTAATTTGTCTACATTTGTTTCGTCAAATCCTAATCCACGAAAAAATTTGGCTTTAGAACTTCCTACCGGATGACTTTCTGAAAGTATGTAATCTGTTAATTTTCTCCCAAAAGTCCTAAAATTTGCTTGTTAGCCCAGCCTCAAAAATGCTAAAAATTCCGAGGTGTAGCTACACTTCCACCCCCGAGGTGGAAGTCTTAATTTCTAATGGGTGGATTTTTAGAAAAGTGGTACACTGGAGATAATGCCTAAAGATATCTCAAAGCTCATTTTTTCTATTGTAATTTGTTTAGGAGCAGGAATCATTGGATCAGTTTTTACCATATCTTCTATCCCAACTTGGTATGCTGTTTTAAATAAACCCTTCTTTTCTCCACCTAACTTTGTTTTTGGACCTGTTTGGACAGTCCTTTATATTTTGATGGGAATCTCATTATATCTGGTGATAAGTAAAAAGGAAAAAGTAAAAAGGAAAAATGGGATTAACTTGTTTTTTATTCAACTAGTACTTAATATTTTGTGGTCTGTTATCTTTTTTGGAATGAAAAATCCTGCCTTAGCTTTAATAGATATATTAGCTTTATGGATTGCGATTGTTTTAACAATAAAATCTTTTTCTAAGATAAACAAATTGGCAGGAAAACTTTTAATCCCTTACTTTCTTTGGGTCAGCTTTGCCTCCATTTTAAACTTAGCTATTGTGCTGTTAAATTAAAGCTATCTTCTATATATTTGGGTGGTTGAGTTAATTCTTACCTCAAGAGTTTCTTTATCTTTTAGTTTATAAGTAATTGACCCTGCAGGTATTTTTCCTGGAATAAGTTTAACCTCAGGAGTGTATCTATCCTCATTCCAAGCTTTGCCATCTGCATCCACATAGGAAAAAGGTACAACCTCATATTTAACAAGTTGCCCAACACCTACATCTTTTGGATCAGGAGTATTCCCAGCTACTGCAAATTGTCCTGCTTTACCATTAAAATTACCTAAAGAAATAAAAACTTTACTGGGGTCAAAAACATTATAAGCAATAGTCATCTGTGCATCCCAAAACCTGCCGTCAATATTCTTAGGATCATATCCAACTCTAAACCAAGTACCGACTAATTTTCCGGGAATATCATAATCTATTTTTCCTCCTCTAGGTTCTACTTTACGTACCACTTTGGTCAAAAGTTGACTTTTTATGGAATCTGCAAAATAATCAAAAGGATCAACTGTGTGAATTTTCCAGTATTCATTTTCATAACGTTTAGGATTTAACCCTGGCAAGGTTATATTCTGATCATGCATTGAAAAGTCAAAAGGGTGTTCTGCTAATTTACCAATTATTTGCCCTTCTTTAACAGGGATATTTGCCTCATAATTTGTGGTGCCATTTCTAGAATCCCTTTTAGCTCCTATTTTACTTTGGATCTCATCAGATAATTTATCTATATGGATATAAATTGTGGAAACACCGCAATTGTGATTTATCACCAGTCTCCAGTCATTAATTTTAGGGGCATTTCCTTCAGTATAGACTTGAGTGTGATTTTCAGCTTGAACAATAGTTCCATCTGCAGGGGAGTAGATGTCATAAATAGCAGGGAGCTTAGTATAGTCATCACCACGTTTGACAGATTTAGGTGCCCAATACTCATGATCTGTGGGAGTAACATGTGAATCAGACATTCTTCCCAAGGGAGTGATCAATCCCAGATCCTCTACTTTGATGGGAGATACTGAGAATTTGGGGTGTTCTTTACAGTTTCCACCGGTAAAATTTGACTTGAACCCCAATTTGTTTCCTGTTTTTTGTTGGTAGATTTCTTTAGCTTTAAAGACGGTAATTACCAAAAATCCTACAACCAAAACCCCAATAATAATTAAAATTACTGAGAAACCTTTTTGGAGAGCTTTAGAGGACATACTTTTAGTATTATCCCTTTTCAAAAGTATGTCAAATACACCTAGATTAAATTTCCAAAAGGTCGTAAAATTTATCTGTGAATTATCCAAGAAAAGAAGTAATGTTGTTAATAATTATTATTCTCATTGCTTCTTTATGGAGATTTTATAATTATCAAAACAGGTGGACACTTCAGCAGGATTAAGCAAGAGATGCAATCATTGGATTATACTCCATACAAAACAATAAAATTCCTTTTTTGGGTCCTCCTTCATCTGCAGGAAATTTTTCCTTTGGCCCGCTATATTATTATGTGATTATTATTTTTACCTATCTGCTTCCTTTTGTAAATGGTCCCTGGGTTGGATTTACGTTGTTATCTGTTTGCTCAGTTATTATCTTTTATTATATTGGTAAAAAAATAGGGGGTTTGGCTTTTGGTACTATTTTAGGTTTAGTTTCCGCCTTTTCTTCTGCCAGTATTTTTCATGCTCCAGATATGCTAAATCCAATGCTTTTAGTATTTTTTGTACCTTTATCAATTTTAAGTATGATTAAAACTCTTGAAAGTAAGAGATTTATATATCCAGCTATGTTGGGATTTTCAACAGGTGTTGCTATTAATTCTCACCTACAATCTCTAGGATTAATTTTTTTAATAATACTCACATTAATCTTTAAAAAATCTAAAAAAATAAAAACAAGCTTAGGAATAATACTGGGTCTTATTATAAGTTTTGGACCCTTAATTTACTTTGATTTACAAAATAATGGAGTTTGGATCAAAAGTATTTTTGAATACCTTAGGTTTGGACAGAATAAGTTTAATATAACTTACTCATGGGGAGGGGATTTAATAAATTTTTGGCCCTCCCTTTGGGGAGAGGTAATTACAAGCATACCTTTAACAGGTTATTTTTTTGTTGCACTTTTTATATTAGCTTTTATTCTTACCCTTAGGAATAAACAAGTATATCAAAGTTTTTGGGTGATTTTTTTAACCTTTATTTCCCAAATTGTAGTTTTAAAATATTATAAGGGTCCAAGACTGCCTGTTTATCTTATTTTCTACCATTCCTTCATTACTATTTTTGTTTCATGGTCTTTGTGGAGAATGTATATTACAAATAAAGCCCTGGGGATAATTCTTATTTTAATTACCTTACTTATCAGTTCCTATTCCAATTTAAAGATAATAAATTCCTCAAGTCAAACCCCTGCAATATTTGCTCTTAAAGACCAAATAGAGAAGTTAAAACCTGGTAACTATCAACTATATAGTTATACAGGATCATATGGTGTAAGTTTGCCTTTATATTACCTTTGGTTAAAATCAGGAAAAATTAGTTCAGATGGGGAAAAAATCGGGGTTTGTGAATATTCCATAACAAGAGGTGTCAATCTTTCTGATTACATTATTAATTGTCCGGAAAATGAAAATTTAATAGTAAATTTAGCAAATACAGAATATTTGATTTGAGCAATAAAACCAATTTTGGAGATTTGGATTATCTGACAAATGAAAAAATATATAATTGGATTTCCCAAAGATACGGAAATTGAGAAAAAGTAGGAATATTCATTCTAGATCAGTTGGTTAATGTAAATTATCTTTAAATCTTTACTATCCTGCTCTTTTTTGCTTCTTCCGATCAGTCCAATCTCTGGATCTTCCTTTCCCCTGACTTAGGACATTTAGTGTCCCAGAGATTTTAAGAGATCAATTTTTTCTTTTAAGGCTGGGTTTTCAATTGTTGTTTCAACATATGCTACCTCACTAGTTTTTGTGTTAGTAACTTTGTGGGTTAAAACCTTTCCAGC
>CAYMUB010000053.1:0-3168 GCA_964393545.1 uncultured Gammaproteobacteria bacterium
AAATGTCAAAAATAGTTAAACTGCCTGGATTAATTGATGTACATACTCATCTAAGAGAGCCAGGAGCAACCCAAAAAGAAGATTTTGAGACTGGAACTAAAGCTGCAATAGCTGGTGGATATACAGCTATTTTAGATATGCCTAACAACCCTATACCTACTACTTCTCCTGAAGCTTTAGAGCAGAAAATTACTTTAGCCCAAGGGCGGATATATTCAGACTTAGGTTTTAATTTTGGAGCCACACCTGCAAATAGCCAATATTTTGAAGTTGTAAAAGATAAAGTTTTTGGACTTAAGGTTTATATGAACCACACCACAGGAGATTTATTAATGGAAGATCAGGATGCGGTAGAGGATGTATTTTCCAAATGGCCTAAAGAAAAACCGCTTATGGTTCATGCAGAAGGGGAGACTTTAGCAAAAGCTATTAACTTAGCTAAAAAATATCATACAAAACTGCATATTTGTCATATTTCTTTAAAAAGTGAAATTGAACAAATTAAACAAGCAAAAGAAGAAGGATTAAGTATTAGTTGTGAAGTATCATGTCACCATTTATTTTTAACCCAGGATGATGTGGTAAAACTTGGTTCATATGGCATGATGAGACCACCTTTATCTTCAAAAGAGGACCAACAAGCCTTGTGGGATAATATAGATTCAATTGATATGATTGCCTCAGATCATGCTCCTCATACCAAGCAGGAGAAAGAAAATCCTGAAAAAGTAGTTAATGGAGTCCCGGGTTTAGAAACTTCCTTGCCGTTACTTTTAAATGCTGTAAATGAAGGCAGATTAACTATTGAAAAAGTAATAGAACTAACCTCAACTAATGCCAGAAGAATTTTTAAAATTCCCAAACAAGAAAATACTGAAGTAGAAGTGGATATGGATGAACAATATACGATAGACAATAAACAACTTTATACCAAATGTGGCTGGACTCCTTTTGAAGGAATGGAGATTGTGGGAAGAATAAAAAAGGTAACTTTAAGAGGTAATGTAGTATTTGACCAAGGAAAAGTTCTCGAACCATTCGGTCAAGTTATTTATCCTGATTAACCTTTTCCCATTAGGAACAAAATTAAGGCTTTTTGAACATGAAGTCTGTTTTCTGCTTCTTCAAAAACCACTGATTGATTACCATCTATAATTTCAGCAGAGACTTCCTTTTCTCTATATGCTGGTAAACAATGCATAAAAATTGCCTCTTTTTTTGCATGTTTCATCAAGGCACTATTGATCTGATAGCTTTTAAATATTTTTAATCTCTCCTCAGGATTTGTGTCTCCCATGCTGATCCAAGTATCGGTAACCACTACGTCCGCATTTTTAACAGCTTCGATTGGGTCTTCTGTTTCAAAGACCTCTCCAAATTTTTTAGCTTTTTTAACAATTCCCTTATCCATCCAGTATCCTTTAGGAGAACCACACCTAAAATTAATGCCCAACATAGTTGCACCTAAACAAAGTGAGTGTGCCACATTATTTTCACCATCGCCCACATAAGCAATGGTTGATCCTTTGAGCTCTCCTTTTATTTCCCAGATAGTAAATAAATCAGTCAAAGCCTGACAAGGATGTTCAACATCAGATAAGCCGTTAATCACAGGAACAGAACTACTTCCTGCAAGTCTTTCAATTGTTTTATGGCTGTAAGTTCTTGCAACCATCATATCTACCATGCTTGATAAAACCCTGGCTATATCTTCCTCTGATTCTCTAACGCCAATTCCAGTATCTCTTGGATCAAGATATACAACATGTCCACCAAATTGAGCCATCCCTATTTCAAAAGAAATTCTGGTTCTTAGAGATTGTTTCTCAAAGATCAGCGCAAGTGATTTTCCTCTCAAAACCTGTTTATGAAATCCCTTTGTTTTAAGTTCTTTTTTCAACCTTTTAGTTAAAGAAAAGATTTGCAAAATCTCTTTGGTTGTTAGATCTGTCATAAGTAAAAAATCTTTTTTCATATTATTTTTGTTAAGTACACTGCATCAGCCATTACTGTAAAACCACACTTTTCATAAAAGGGGATTACTTTTAAGTTTGTTAAACTAACTCCTAAATTAATTTTATGAGCACCCTTTTTCTTTAATTCTTCCTCAACGGTATTTAGTAGAAATGAACCTAATCCTAAATTATGGTAAGAAGGGTGAATAGCTAGGTGGTAGATCCAGCACCTTCTGCCATTAAATGTACCTAAGATACAGCCAATAATATTTTGTTTATCAGTTAAGACAAAACACGAGGATGAATTTAGTTTAAGAATATTTTGAAAATCGTAAAACTTTGTTTTTTTATCAGCTAGACTCAAACCTGCTTTTTTCCATAGAGAAAAAATCTGCTCAAAGTCAGAAATCTTTACTTTTCTAATTAATAAGCCTTGTTTATTAAACTTTTTCATAGTTACTCTTTCTTAGCCTTCTTGATTTGATTTGCCAGTTTCATTTGTAAAGAGTAAATTTCTATAAACCCCGCACTGGCATTAACATTTAATCCATAACCTTCTTTGTTATTAAAAGAGGCATGGTTTAAGGCAAAAGAAGAGGTTACTGCCACCACTGTGGTATTACCTTTAAATAATTTAACAGTTACCTCGCCGGTTACTTTTTCATTAACTTGATCGTTGAAAGCATTTATAGCCTCCATTGAAGGGTCAAACCACAAAGCTCCATAACACAAATAACCCCATTTAATATCTAGAGTTGCTTTGATTTCATTTAAAGTTCTGGTTGAGACATATTTTTCTAAGTTTCTGTGTGCCTCAATGATTGCATGAGCAGCAGGATGTTCATAAACACCTCTGTTTTTTAGCCCAACTAACCTGTCTTCTAAAAGATGAACTGTTCCTACCCCATGTTTACCTGCAATTTTATTGAGATTAATAATCAATTTTGCCAAGGGTAATTTTTTACCATTTAAAGCAGTAGGAATTCCTTTTTTTAATTGGATTTTTACTATCTCTGCTTCATTTGGAGCATCTTTTGGTAGAGTATAGGTGGTTTAAAACTTCTCTTCAGGAGCAACTAAAGATGGATTGGTTATTTCCCCGCCTTCCCAGGTTATTCCCCACATATTGTCATCATCAGAGTAGGGAATATCAACAGAGGCCGGAACCGGAATGCCATATTTTTGGGCGTATTTTATTTCCTCATTCCTGTCC
>CAYMUB010000054.1:0-12738 GCA_964393545.1 uncultured Gammaproteobacteria bacterium
TATCAGGAATAATTACCTTTTTCTGTATTTTAAAATATGCCAGGTTAACTGATTTTGCAAATTTATCCATCGGTTTTAAATCACCTCCTTAAGTTAGCTATTCTAACTTGAGAGTGTTACCGATGTATCTCAGCCTACTCAGAAATGTCATCCTTTATGTACTCATAAAATATAGTGTTCTGTATTGTTTCGTCATTGCGAGAAGAGAGTCTCCGACCGACGTGGCAATCTCCCACGGTGGAAGATTGCTTCGCTAATCGCTCGCAATGACGTATTGGATTGGAAGTATGAAAGGTGACATTTTAATCTGACGAAGGGATGACGTTTCTAAATTAAACTAAGAGGGATTATATCAGGTTTTGACAAATGATTATGACTATGGTAATATGACTATAGTCATATGCCACAAACAGTTTCTAAATCTCAATTTAAAGCCCAAGCCTTGGAGTACTTGCGCGAAGTGGAAAAAGGTAAACATCCTTTGATTATTACTCACGCAGGTAAACCAGTAGCTAAAGTGATCCCCTATAGAGAGGAATCAGATTCTGAGGCTATCTTAAAATCTTTGCGTGGGACTGTTTTAAAATATGAAGACCCAACAGAACCTGTAGGGCTTGAGGATTGGGAAGTTCTTAAATGATAGTTTTAGATACTCACACGCTGATCTGGTGGGTGGATAGTCCTCAGAAATTGTCTAGAAAAGCCAAAAAGGCAATTGAAGAATCAGAGAAAAAGAGTGCTATTTATATTTCATCCATTACTGTATTTGAGATTTATTTGCTGCTTAAAAAAGGTAAATTAGAGTTATCCAGCAGTCCTGATATTTGGTTTTCTAAAATAGAAAGCCTGCCGTTTCTCAGCTTTGTTCCAGTTAATAATAAAATAGCTGCAGAGTCTGTAAAAATGGATATTAGCCATCAAGACCTTGCTGACAGGATGATTATTGCCACTGCTCAGTATTTGGGAGCAAAATTGGTCACAGCTGATAAAAAGATTCTAAATTATCCTCATGTTCAGTCAGTTTGGTAGGATGACCGGCCAGTTAGTGATCATGATAGATTGTCCGACATGAGGTAGTTTTTGCCAAAGTTCTTCAGTGATAAAAGGCATGAATGGGTGGAGTAATTCCAAGGAAGTTCTAAATACATATTCTAAAATAGGTTGGGCTTCTGCTCTTCTGTTTTTGGTACTTTCAATATATTTATCTGCAAATTCATGCCAGATAAATTCATAAAGTGATTCTGTCCCATCATGGAATCTATAATTATCTAAAGCCTTAGTAACTGTTGTCTGAATTTGTAATAGTTTCTGCAAAATTTCTTTATCTTGTAAGTTTTCAGAAGCAGGTTGTTTTCCTGGGTTAAGATGCTTAGCGTCTTCTGGGGCAAAGTCAATAATAAATCTGCCTATATTCCAAAGTTTATTAGTAAAATTCCTCATAGCCTGAAGCTTAGGATGGGATAAAGCCTGGTCATGTCCAAAAGCAGTTCCATACATCAGAGCCATTCTCACAGCATCTGCTCCATATTGGTCTGCTATTTCTATTGGATTAACCACATTACCTTTGGATTTACTCATTTTTGCACCTAAAGGATCCAACACTGTTCCATGCAAAACAATATTTTTAAAAGGGATTTTTCCTGTTGCATAAATTCCCAGCATGACCATTCTGGCCACCCAGAAAAATAAAATATCCCGGCCAGTTTCCATCACTGATGTAGGGTAAAACTTTTCAAAGTCATCTTTTTTGGTAGCTTGTAGGGTTGCGAAGGGCCATTGACCCGAGGAAAACCAGGTATCAAAAGTATCAGTGTCTTGTTCCAAAGATGAATCATTACAATTAGGGCAGGTTTCCAATTTCTCACCCTCTGTCACAGCCCATTTTTGGCAAGAGTCACAATACCAGGCAGGAATTTGAATCCCCCAGACAATTTGTCTGGAAATATTCCAGTCTCTGATATTTTCTAACCAGTTAAAATAAATCTTCTCAAAGTTTTTGGGAAAAATCTTAATCTCTCCTTTTTTAACTGCCTTAATAGCTTTTTTGGCTAAAGGCAAGGTTTTGATGTACCATTGTTCCAAAGGCAAAGGTTCAATGACTGTTTTACACTTATAGCAAGTACCGATTCTGTGCATATATTCATAATCCACCTTTTCCATTAAGCCTTTTTCCTCTAAAGCCTCAACAACAGCTATTCTGGCTTCTTTTATTTTCATGCCAGCAAATTTTCCTGCTTTTTCATTCATTCGTCCGTCAAAACCTATAACTTGTACTAAAGGTAAATTGTGTCTTTGGGCAATCTCAAAATCAGTTTGGTCGTGAGCTGGAGTGATTTTTACTGCTCCGGTCCCAAACTCAGGATCAACAGTTTCATCTGAAACTACTTTAATTTTAGCTTTACCTAAAACAGTTTCTATTTCAATTTCTTTACCAATATATTTTTGATATCTTTTATCAGAGGGGTGAACTGCTATAGCTGTGTCTCCAAATTTGGTTTCTGGTCTAACTGTTGCAAGAGTTAGTGGCCCATACTTAATATAATACAGCGGGTCTTTTCTTTCCTCATAAACTACCTCCAAATCAGAAAATGATGTGCCATCTTTGGTGCAGTAATTTACTAATCTCTCTGCTCTATATGCCAAACCCTCATCAAATAATTTTTTAAAAGTTTGTAAAACTATTTTAACTATATCCGGGTCTAAGGTATATTTAAGGCGGCTCCAGTCCAGAGAAAAGCCCATTCTCTTCATTTGGATTCTGATATGGCCTCTGTTCTCCTCTACAAAATCCCAAATCATTTGATAGAGAGTAGGTCTATCATAATCAAACCTGGATTTGTCCAGTTTTTTAAGATGTTTTTCAAACACAAATTGAGTTTCTGTACCAGCATGGTCCTCTCCAGGTAACCATAAAGCTGCTTCACCTTTCATCCTGTGGTACCTAATTAAAATATCCTCAACTGTGAACAGAGCATGGCCAAAATGTAGATTGCCATTAGCATTAGGTGGGGGAAGGATGATGGTGTAAGGTTGACCCTCAGGGTTTACTTCAGGTTTAAAATAATTTTTTTCCTCCCAAAATTTATACCACTTATCTTCTATTTTTGTTTGGTCGTATATTTTATCCATGGGGATAAGTATATTCAAATTAGTATGAGAGGGCAAGGTTTGGATCTGCTTGAAGGTCAAAAGGGTTTTTAAGAGGCCTTTCAAAAAAGGCTGCCGAGGCAATCATAGCTGCATTGTCTGTACATAAATTTGCACTAGGAATGTGCAAATTAATTTTCAATTTTAAATTTTCAATTTTAAATTTAAGTTCAGTAGTCAGTCTCTGATTAGCAGCTACTCCTCCTGCAACCATGACTTCCTTTACTCCATACTTTTGTACAGCTTTGATTGTTTTTGAAACTAAAACATCAACAATAGCGTCTTCAATAGAAGCAGCCAAATCAGTTTTATTTTCTTCGATTTGAGCTAAATTAGATACAGCAGTTTTCAATCCGGAAAAAGAAAAGTCAAAATCTTTAGACTTTATCATTGGGCGGGGGAGATCAAAAGCTTTTGGATTTCCTTTTTGAGCAAGTTTACTAATTTGGGGGCCACCCGGGTAAGGTAAACCTAACAATCTTGCACATTTGTCAAAACACTCACCAGCTGCATCATCCCTTGTTCCACCTAAATATTGATACTTATTATGACCCTCAAATAAAACTAAATCAGTATGTCCACCTGAAACTAATAATCCAATGCAGGGGAATTTGGGTGGGGTAGGAGAAATCCAGTTGGCATAAAAGTGGCCAATTAAATGATTGATAGGAATTAAAGGTTTATTCCAAACTTTTGCTAAAGTTTTGGCTGTTTCTACTCCAACAAGAAGTGAGCCAATTAAACCTGGTCCATATGTTACTGCTATTGCATCCATTTCCTGTGGCCTGACGCCTGACGCCTGTAAACCTTCCTCAATTACTGGGATGATACTTTTTATCTGTTCTCTGGCAGCTTGTTCTGGAATTATCCCGCCATATTTTGCTTGTAATTTAGCTGATGATGCAATGATATTGGATAATATTGTTATTCTATTGCCTTTGTTTGTTAATACTGCAGCTGCTGTTTCATCACAACTAGTCTCAATACCTAGAATAACCATAATAAAGGTATTTTATCAAACATATGCTATTATGGCATAATGGCAGATGGTCCAAGGTCCCCTGATCAGGCTGAAGTACGGCCAGTCAGTAGAGTGCAAAGTTTGACGAGTAGTTTACTAAGACGTCTCCCGTTTGGCAGGTTTTCCGAAAGGTTTAATTTTCGTGAATCAGCTACACCTCCAGTAACTTTTGATCCCTCTTTACCCGCAGAGGAATTAAGAAAGCAATATTTAGCTCACTCGATCCCACTAGAAGTTATGAGGAGCGGGCACAGATCAAACAGAAATCAAATAGGTAAGGATAGAGATCTAACAAGAGCCTTACCGAGATTATTTGAACCAGCATTCAAAATAGATTCCCTAAGAAGGGATGTACTTGAAGATGTTGGTAAGTATGCAGGGGGAGATATGAAAGATGCGAAAGAGTGGGTGTTATCATTTCTTGAAAAAAATAGTGCTTCAATTGAAGATATGATTGCTGATGAAAATACGGAAGCGTGGTTGGCAAGACAAGCATTTGATTCAGTTAGAATTATGATGGATGGGAATAAAAAGCAGCAGTCAATTGCCTTGCAAATTTTACAAAAGCATCCGGACAGGGTGGTCGGATTACTTGATAATGATGCAATAAGCAGTTTCTTCGCCATTGATTTGGCAAAAATGATGGAGTCTAAAAATGTAGGTTTTGCAAATGCGAGCCGTCAAATTATTGGTCAGGTTATTACTAGCAAATTGACCAGGGGTAGTCAGCATCAAGATATTGAAAACGGGTCAGCTTTTCTAGGGGGATTACTTAATGGTGATTATAAAAAAGGACATCAATATGGAGAGCAGGTTCTCTTAAAGATGTTGGGAGATGTGGGATTGGATCCGTTAAAAACAGTCCAAACTTGGCAGATGGGTAAATATCTTCAAAGAGCAGTACCACTAAATCTTCCTCTGGTGTTAGAAATGAATCGTGATCATCCAGGTGGTCTTGCTAAGCTTTGTCAAGAATACCATCTCTATAATTTTGGAAGGTACCCAAAAGCTGTTCTTGCAGAGATGATAAAAACTGATGAAGATACGTCAATACCCGCTTTTTATGTGGTCTATCCAAGGTCTGATGATGAAATCTTTGGTCAATTTTACAACCAGAAATTTATACTCGATAAACTGTATAAACAGTTAAAGGGAAAAGTGCGTATAAAAATTGTTGAAGGGGAAACCGATGAAGAGATAAAGCGAATGCTTGATAATTTAAAGAAAAAGTTTGGTCAAGGAAGGGCTGGTATCCTGGCTGGACATGGTGACAAAGATGCCATCACTTTTGGAAAAGAAGGGGAAAGGAATAGGTTAACCTCAAGGCATTTTCTTAATGGTAATGTGAATGAAGGAGTTGGACTAGCTTTAAAAGAAGCCTTTGTCCCAGGTGGCAACCTTGGCGCTTTTTTCCTGTAGTACTGGATTTGATGATCCAGAAGGTATAGCCAGGGTGATTAAAGAAACAACTGGGATTAATACACTTGGCCCAGATAGGCCAACTTCAATTTCAAATATTGAAGCGAGTATAGATGATAATGGGGAGGTAGGTCTTAATGTACAGTATTATAAAGCTCTGACAAAAAGATATGATAATAAATAAATTCAGCAGTAGCACCTCTTTCCCCTATTGTCTTTTAAATTTATTTGTGCCTATTCTAGGTATGTGGCTTTTAATGATCTGGATAGAATTTAAAAATTATTGGAAAAATTAGGAATATCATAACTCCTTCTCAAAAACAGTCTTACCATCCTTAATCTTAATCAGCTTATCAATTGTCACCTTAATTAAAGATTCCTTTATCAAGTCTTCCCCAATTGTTTTTAATATTTTCTGACAGACTTTTGTAATATTAGGTGGTGTTGCCGTACCTACAGAAATAATAATTACTCCAGGAGATCCTTTTAAACTGGTATTTTCATACTCATTAAAGTCACGGTCTAAAGTGATTAGAACCCGGCCTAAATTTTTGCTTGTTTGTAGGTGAAAGCGGTCACTTCTTTGAATTAAATTTTTATCATAAGCGTGGATAATAGAGTATCCTTGGGATTTAAGAAAAGTAACTACAGGGACAGGAAAACATTCATCAGCATAAAATTGAGTAGGAAGTTTCTTAGAGGGCATATTGAGAGGTAAACTCTCTTTTTTTGATTTCTTCTAAAGCTTTTTCTACATCAGTTCTTCTTACCCAAGGATATGAGGCAAGAAAATCAGAAATAGTTAGCCCTTCCTTTATATAATCAATTAGAAAGGAAATAGGAATTTTACTTTTAGGAACAAGATTTTTCTTTGTCATAACAACAGAATTATACCATCTTTAGCGTAAGATATTGATATGACTGTTGTCAACAGCAGCTAAAAAGTTGTAACTTGAGAGTGTGGCTTTTGATGATATCCCAAGAATAAATTCTTTTTCCTTAGGTGATTTTCATGATTTTGATTTTTGTGTTTTCCGTTTTTTTGTAAATCACCATTTGGGGAAAAAATATGAACTGGCAGAAGGATCTGCTAATCAAACAATTGGTTCCATTTTGGACTTAGCAGTGAAAAAATTCCATCATGCTAATTCATATGGTCAGCCTGTGGAATATCTGCCCAATTTAATTAAAGCAGCAGAAGCAGAGATGAGGGAAAAAGTTTTAAAAAGTCCTTCTCCCTATTCCTTTTTTAGCGCCCAGATACCATTTTTAACGCCTGAGGTTATTGGGCGGGCCAATGAGGTTTTTAAAACCTATTATCAAAAAATAAGAGGAAAATTTCATAAATCTTTAAGTGACAAAACTTTTTGGAGCTATGTTTTATCTGCGGAGAAGCCTTTAAAAATTTGGGGTGGGCCAGATACTTTAGAGCTTGGTGTTGATGGAATGCCTGAGGTGATTGATTATAAATATCATGAAAATCCAGAAGCGTCAAAAGGAAGGATGGATATGGATTTAATGCCTAAACTCTACATTCTCCTTTCTTCTCCTGATCTGAAAAAGTTAGGTTTTGAAAAAGTCAGATTCAAAGTTAAATTTTGGCAAGACCCTGAGGATGAATCTTTCTATGAGGAGTTTGAAATAGCAAGTATGCCTAATCTGGAAGCCTTTTTTAAAGATAAAATAGAAAGAATTTTAAGAACAAATGAGTTATCTTTTTGTGAAAAACCATTTTGTAAAGCTTGTAATTCAGATCAAAAAGAAGAATGGATTAAGCAGTTAAAGCTTAAGAAATTTATCCGAGGTTAATTTCAGCTAGAGTATTATGTTTGTGGAAACCTGCCTCAGGTAAAGATTCAAAGAGTTTGATAGAAGAAATTTTGATTGGATTAAAAGGTAGGGTCATAATTTTTTCAAGTTCCACTTCTAACTCTCTTGAGATATTAAAGTCATTGCTTAATTTAGCTATAGTAATATGTGGAGTAAATCTTCTTTCATCTACAGGCAATTTTAACTCTTCTAATCCATCTTTAATACTTTCTCTGATAAGTAAAATTTTATCAATATCACCTTTTACTCCCACCCATAGAACATATGGGTGATGAATATCAGGAAAGCCATCAATATAAGCAGGAGTAACTTCAAAGATGGGAATGTTTTGAACAGCTTGTTTAATAACTTCTACTAGTTTGTCTTTAAATTCCGGATTTTGCTCCCCTAAAAAAGCTAAAGTCAGGTGAATTTTATCTAAATCAGTAATTCTGGCTTGAGGAATTAATGTCTGCAAACTATTTTGAATAGATTTAAACTGAGCTAAATTCTGTCTTGGTATTTCTAGAGCTATAAAAAATCTCATAACTATTTTATTCTAACCACTTAGTATTTTATCCCAAAAAACATTATTTGACAAAGTAATCTAATTTATTAGATGATAAAAGATGTCCTATATTTATGATAGAGATTGCGAGAACAGTAGAAGAAGCAGGCATTGTAACATCTACAGGAAGTGGAATTAAACCTCTACTTGGTAAACTTGATTTTAATGAAAAAACTGGAATGCTAGAAATTAAAGGTAGAGATGCAAAATTTAATCCTGGTACAGGAATACTAGAAATAACTGATAGGTCTGAACAAGTTTATGCCAAATTACAAGGTTTGTTTAATAGTATCAGATTAATAACTCCAGAGGTAAATGGAAGTAACCTGCAACCTCCACCTATGAGAGTTAGTAGAATCAATGAACAAGTTGCCGCATGATATTAAGGGTGCAAAGTTACACTTGACACAGCGTCTAACTTTAGCTAGTATAATATATACAACTGAATATTAATAAACCGTGGGAATATTTCCTGCGGAAATCAAGAGTGATGGGGAGTGAATTGGCACGTTGATCCATCCAGCAACCGAGCGAAGCGAGTCCTGAGCAAAGTCGAAGGACCTCAAATTTACCACGGTGCTACACCCAACCCGAAAGGGAGGATTTGTCCTGAGCAAAGCTAAGGAAAACAATATGACCTCTCTTTCAAGAGAGGTTTTTTTATGCAAAAAAATAATAAAAGTTTTACGAAAGGGGGTGAATAGATTATGTCATTGTCAGTTGAACAAAGAGCAATAGGAGAAATTCTGGCTTTTGATCCAGGGGGAGCAACTGTTTGGCCGGGAACCTTGAATTTGGGAGAAATTGATAAAGGAAGAAAGGTAGTTTACGAAACAGTTACTTATGTAGCAAGAGGTATCGGAGATGATGGAGAAGAAATACCAACAGGTAGAATAGCAAGACAACCAGCCTTAGCCATAAGAATAGGTGATTTAACTAGACCTCTAGTTTATCCTTCAGATTTTAAAGGTCAAGAGGGGTTAGCTCTTCAAGTGCTGGATAGAATACAAGCATTTAAAGATAGGGTAGGTTAAGCTAAATGAAAAGGGCTTGTGGAATAAAAAGCTGTAGGCCCTTTTTAGGCTTTCAGTTACAGGAGGATAAGTGAATTTTGAAGTGTTTTGTGATAAAATATAGGTACAACTGAATATTAATCAAGAGTGGTAGATAGAGATTTGGCTCGTTAAGCTACCCAGCAACCCTGAGGAAACTCGAAGGGTGCTACACCCAACCCTTAGCGGGGAGGATTTGGTTCGATAAAAATCGGACAAATAATTTTTTTATGACCTCTTTCCGAAAGGAAGAGGTTTTTTTGTGGGATTTTAATCAAAAAGAAGGAGATAAAAATGTCAGTGCAACTAGAAGCAATAGAAACACAAGTTTATAATTCAGTTATTCCTCAAGGTTTGGGGAACCGCTACATAGTCTGGCGTCATGGGGAAAGCGAAGCAAATGTAGCAGGCATAATTGTTAGTGATCCAGAAATCGGAGTAAAGAGTTTCGGTTTAACCGCTGCAGGGAGGGTTCAGGTCAGAACGGAGGTTTTGCGTACAGCTATATTAGGATTAGTAGATAATCATATTTTACTTTATTGTTCTCCTTTTCTAAGGTGTGCAGAAACTGCAGATGAAATTGCTTACTGTTTAGGAATAAGAGAAATCACAACAAGCGATGAATTAAGAGAACGGAATTTTGGGGAATTAGAAGGCAAGTCTAAACAGCACTATCGAACTATTTATGACCTAGACCGTACTCACCCTAATCATGGAAGATTTGGAGTAGAAAGCGTAGGTCAGGTTTTATCAAGAACTACCAGATTGATATGGGCTCTTGAGCAGGAGCATCATAGCAGAAGAATTATCTTAGTTACGCATGCTGATGTAGGTGAAATACTTCAGACTGCTTTTTTGGGTTTACCCCCACAAACACATCGGGAGCTTCCTAAATTAAGACACTCAGAACCCAGAGAATTAAGATTTGCGTATTGATAAAACAAAAAATGTTTACAGAGACAGTATCAGGGCAGGATATACATAAAATAATAGCAGACAGGCGACTTACTTCGTTAAGAGAAAGACAGGAAAATTTATCCAGTCTTACTGCTGTACAAAGAATTATATTTTTAGGTTCTTCTTGTGTTGGAAAGTCAACTCTAGAGAAAGCAGTTCGAACCGCTACTTTAACAGACCCCATATTAGGGGAAAAAGTGAGCGTTCCCCGTAGAGTTGTGACACGTCCTCCAAGATTTGATGATGGAAATGATATGTATTTTGTTTCACCTGATGAACTAGTACAGATGGCTGCAACTGGCGTACTTGGATTATACGGGGTAAAACTGATGGAGGGAGACAGAGAAGAACCTTATGGTTACTTGAAACCCCGGGAAAGAACATTGCCGGTATTTTTTGCTAATAATCAAACTTTGAAAAACAGAACCAGTGTCCGCCCAATTGGTGTTTTAGATAGTGCCTTACTTGTTCTAATCTATACTCCTGATTTTGTGAGAGAACAACGTTTAAAAGCAAGGTCACCAGAATTATTTCAAGAAAGACTTGATGAAGTAGCTTTCAGGTTATCAAGAGAAGAAAGAGCGATCGGGTTGGTTGCGGATCCTCACTTGATTTTAAAAAATTACGGAAGATTTGCTGTCAGGTCTATTCAGGACACAATATGTTTAATAGAGGAAATAGTTAAATTAAGGTAGAAAATTATGGCAAATGGAAACATAGAGAGATTAATTGAAATTCCTGATTGGATTACAGTTGAAGGTGCAGAAGTACTTGGAGCTCTAAGAGTCCAGGAAGCAATCAGAGGTGCTTTACGATGGACTAGTAGATATGGTGGCTTAGGACATCCGCTTGTAATACGTCCTCTTGATAGAACTCAAACACCAGATTTATATGCTGATGTGTTAGGGCCAGTAGAGGAAGCAGGCAGCGGAGAAATTCTGTTGGACCCAAACCAGTTAGATAAAGGTAATGTATATACATATAATGTTGTTTTACATGCGATGACTCATGCAAGTAGACCACCAAACCCAACACTTTTACTAGAACCCCTTCCTTTTACTTATGGTTATGGTAGCGATACTGGTCATATAGTAGGATACGTTGGATTATGCCCGGTAATTAAATTTAAGGGGGGAGATAGAGAGAAATATATTCATCAATTTGAGGAAGGTATGGCCGAGAGAAATGCATCATTCTTTTCAGAATATAGGACAGGTGGAAGTTATAATATATGGGGGGTAATCACTCGAGTTTATTTTCCATTTGATAAATTTCCTAATGCTCATCAATTAGTATCACAAAATGATGTTCCCTTATTTGTTAGAACTTTGCTTCAAATGCCCATGGATGTACCTATTGATGGGAATCATATAATGAAAGCTATAAGACTTTATAGCAATATAGAAACTTTACTTAAGATCCTCCTACGTTAGGTTCCTTCGTTCCAAGGATGGATAAATATCTTTCTTAAGCTCTGTCCCAAATTCTTATTCCTGGAATTTTAGAAAAATGACCGTCATAGGTAATTAATTTTGCTCCTGTCTCGATGGTGTGTGCTGCAATCCATACGTCGTTTACAGGAATAGGCGTACCCCGAATCTTTAGGAGGTGTACCGCTTGGGCATAGATATCTGCTGTTTCTGCAGTGACAGGCACGATTATAACAGAAGATCTGAGGGTAAACTTTTCCAAAAGCTGTTTGTTTTTTGTTTCGTGTGCCCCATTTTTAAAAGCAGCAAGAAGTTCACCGATTACTACTACTGAGAAATAAACAGTTGAGGCTTCTTCAATTTCAGCTTGAACCATTTTGTCTCCCTTCAAGAGGTTTGAATAACCACTTGTATCCAGGAGTACTTTTTTCATTTCCAGTCTTGATTGTCAACCTTTTCAAAGTCCTTTATTGAATGTTCAAATTCCTTAAATTCTTCTTGAGTCCAAATACCAGAAAATTCAGAAAAATCAAACTTTTTTTGCTGTTTTGATATGCCCAACGATTCTTGCAGAAGTCCTTTTATTATCTTATTGAGACTTGTTCCATCTTGATCTGCTTTTTCTTTAATTAGCTGAGAGAGTGTGTCATCAAGGCCATGTATGGTGATAGATTTCATTAATTTAACCTTTCACTGTGAACCACTTTATAGTTCATAATATATCATATTATAGTTCATCAATTTATACATTGTCAACGCCTAGAATTTAAGTGCCCTCATTTCAGGAGGATAAATATAAAATCAATATTATGAGAATAGGTTAGAAACTAATTTAAAACCTAACTTTGGGTACCAATCGTCAAAAGAAAAAACAGCATTAGCAATAATAAGCAATGGTTTATTCATCCCAGGTATATTTATCAAGATTTCGGGATAGATCCTTTGGACCAGTTCCTTGACCTTTGAATTGCTTGGCAATATTAGCAAGTCTTAGAAAGGTGGCAGTGGAAGCGGATTTTTGTATAGAAGCAGCTTTTAGACCGTTACTGATAATCTCACGTAAAATCTCTGCTTTGGGTTTTCTAGTAATAGCAGCCCTGGTATTGATTTCTCTTTGCTGTTCTTCGGTAATGTACACATTTGTTCTTAACATATTAAGATTATACCATAATGGTGTATGTCAATAGTACATGTCGAATTGACTCACTGAAAATCCTACCATAATGGTATCGTTGCCTCACGGGTAATTCCTACCATAATCTTTCTGCCTGGAGGAGGTGATAACTATTAAAACCAAACCGGGTAAAGAGTATTTTAGAGAATTAAAGATAAGAT
>CAYMUB010000055.1:0-10451 GCA_964393545.1 uncultured Gammaproteobacteria bacterium
ATCTTATCTTTAATTCTCTAAAATACTCTTTACCCGGTTTGGTTTTAATAGTTATCACCTCCTCCAGGCAGAAAGATTATGGTAGGAATTACCCGTGAGGCAACGATACCATTATGGTAGGATTTTCAGTGAGTCAATTCGCTATCTGGTTTTTTAGCGCTTACTGTACTATACTGCTAATACTGCCCTAAGTTTTTACTTTGGGCTTTTTAATAATTTATATGCCTAATTGGATCAAACGATCAATATACTGTAGTTTAGTTTGTGCTTTGTGTGGAAGCTTAGTCATTCAATCTCTTGGTATTTGGTTATGTTTGAATAACAATTGTGAAAAACATGATGATGAACCAATTAGACAAAATGTACCGACGACTATCAATACAACTTCAAACTCCTTAGCATCCGGAACAAACAATACAAGCACAACAACGACCTAAATAAGGGGGTGATCTAATTTGAAAGGTAAAAAATTTGAGGAAACAGTGGCTAAATATATGAAGGGTAAACCTCTTGGTGGTCCAGGCGAAGCGGATTACGTAAGGTAAAATTATTCGACTGGAACAAGAAAAAACCAGTGTAAATAATTACAAGTCTATTCTCTGGAATAGCGGCTTTTGATTGCGTCCTCGACAAATCCATGAAAGGAGAATTAGATAATTAGAAATTTACAGGGGTTATTATCCAAGAATCTTTCTTATTTTTTGGTTCTTCAGCTTTTACAACAGGTTTATCCTCTTTAGATAAACTTTCTAACAGTTCCCCGTTAGCTTTATTTAGTTTCTTATCTGTATTAGAAAATGGCACGAAAGCTACATCCTGCGGTAATTCAGGAACATTTTTTCCGTTTACTAAATATTTAAGTAATTTTCCTGTCAATTCTATATTTTTTGAGGTTTGTTGTTTGTTACTCATATTTAAAGTTTACTGTAAATTTATTATTAATACAAGCCAAGACTGTTATATTTAAGAAATCTTTCTCTAAAGATTAAATAATTTCTTTTAATATCATTGATAATCCAAGTTAGTTCATGGTCTTTGTCTTTGTACTTTTTTATTCCGGAGTAAGACTCTATTTCCCTGCTATGGTTTAATGATACTCTATAATGTTTGTGTAAAAATCCAGATCCTCCGTGATCATCAAAACGAACTATCCATTCCCAGTGATCTTCGATATGTATTTCATATGATATGTTCTCAATTATCCGAATCTTATTTTTCTCGTTTCTTAAAACTGAAAATGATACTCTATCTGCTTGAGCAATATTGAGGGGAATATTTCCATTTTGGGTATGTAAAGTTTCCTTCGGTATGGATTTTGTAATTGGAAGAATATTTTTGTGGTGTTTTCTAATTCTTTTAACCATAATGAGTCTTTGCTAAATCTTACGAATATAATACTATAGACTTACTAGATATGTCTCAATATTACAACCCTGATCCGCTGTTGACTTTCGGGTAATTTATGGTTTAAAGTAGAATTTGTATGAAAAAAGACAAGAAAATTATTAAACAAAATGAATTCACGGAGTTCTTGCTTTACACAACCCCAAATGGAAAAGTAAAAGTTGAGATATTTCTCCATAATGAAAATATTTGGCTTACTCAAGACAAAATAGCACTCTTGTTTGGTGTACAAAGGCCGGCTATCACCAAACATCTAAAAAACATTTTAGAAACTAAGGAATTGGACAAAAAATCAGTTAGTTCCATTTTGGAACACACTGCCAAAGACGACAAAAAATATAAAACCTTATTCTATAATCTGGATGCAATTATTTCGGTTGGATACAGAATAAATAGCTCTCAAGCGACACAGTTCCGTATCTGGGCAACGGAAAGGCTGAAAGAATATATTATCAAGGGTTTTACGATGGATGATGAAAAACTAAAAGACCCTTATAATATTTTTGGTAAAGATTATTTTGAAGAACAGCTTGCCAGAATACGGGATATACGCTCAAGCGAAAGACGTATGTATCAGAAGATCACTGATATATACGCTCAGTGTAGTGCAGACTATAATCCTGATGAAAAAATTACCAAACTATTTTTTGCTACTGTGCAAAACAAACTCCACTTTGCCATCACAGGCAAAACTGCCGCCGAAATAATACACGAAAGGACAAATAGCACCCGTCCATATATGGGGCTTACTGCTTGGAAAAACTCTCCAAAGGGTAGAATCCGAGAGTCAGATGTAGTGATAGCTAAAAACTATTTGAACGAAAAAGAACTCGATTATTTAAACAGGATCGTGACTATGTACCTTGACTTTGCGGAAATGCAAGCTGAGCGTGGGATTATCATGTATATGAAGGATTGGATAGCAAAGTTAGATGCATTTTTGAAGTTTAACGAGCGACAAATACTAGGCGATCCTGGACTAATCAGTCACGAAGTGGCAGAAACTCTTGCCCTTACCGAGTATAAAAAATATAAAAAGGTACAGGACAGAAACTATATCTCCGACTTTGACCGAGAGGTCAAAAAACTTTTGAAGAAAACGAATAAATAAAAAAATGCAACAGCCAGACTATGATCTCAACAAAATCAAATTTGCGACTGATGGATCAACATTTGAAAAGGCAGTTGCTTTATACGAAAGCGGAAGGGTTACACAAGTTGAGGAAGGAATCAGGTCTTACTCTGCTATAGTTCTTGGCACCAATCCATATAGAGTTTCGGTAGAAGCACGACGATACGACTACGGCCACTGCAGCTGTTACTTAGGACAAAATGATACGCTTTGCAAACATATGGTGGCGTTGGCGCTTTTCGTAGTTTGTGATGGTAAACCGCTTACAGCTGAAGACAAGAAACTAGTAGACTCTCCAACTTGTAGCAACGATTTAAGAAAATTAAACAAAGAAGAATTGACTGTGATTAAAAAAACCATTACCAGGGCAATACAATACATAAAGGGATATAATGGTCCATCCCGTACCTGGTTTGCATACCAAAATTCTTTGCAGGAGGGATGTAACCGTTTGTCAGCCATTGTGTCTGATTTGCCGGTAAACAAACAGAGCGCGCAACTCTTGGTGGATTTGCTCCTGCGGTTAGATAAAAAACTTATCTCAGGCGGTGTTGATGATTCTGATGGTATAGTTAGTGGTTTTATGTATGAAACTGTTGAGGTACTTAAACAATATGCCGAACTTGAACCCGCGTGCGTGCTGACATTTCGAGAGTTGCAGAGTAGAGAAACTTGCTTTGGCTGGGAAAAGCCGCTTTTGGAACTCATCCCTTCACCTTCAGATGATATAATTTCTCCATGACTCTTGGAGTTAAACCAAAAGCTTACATTCCAGTAACCCTTCCAGATCATTTATCTTCTGACCAAAAATTTGTTTTGGAATCGTTGCTATCTTGGATTAGAAATCCTAAAAATGGTTTCATTACTGTAGGCGGATATGCAGGGACTGGTAAAACAACTATTACTGCTATTTTGCGAACCCTACTTAAAAAACAATCACCCGACCTTGCTGTTTCCTTTGCTTGTTTTACAGGTAAAGCTAGTCAGGTATTAAAAAGTAAACTGGTTGAGCAAAAGTCTATATTTAAAGGAGATACAATTGGTACTCTTCATTCTCTAATGTATAAACCAAAGATTGATAAAAATGGCCAGATTGTGGGATGGAAAAAAGTAAGTGATATTAACTGCGATTTAATTATTATTGATGAGGCTTCAATGATAACCCAGGATATGTGGAGAGATATTTGCTCTTATGGAGTTCCCATAATTGCTATTGGTGACCACGGACAGCTTCCACCAGTTGGAGATTCATATAGTTTAATGGATAAACCAAACCTTAGGCTAGAAACTATCCATCGCCATGCTCAGGATAATCCAATTTTACAAGTTGCAACTCTTGCTAGAACTACAGGTAAAATTCCATTTCAAAATTTCTCGTCAATTGTTAGAAAAGTTCCTAAACATAGCCTTGAGGCAGAGGAAATAATTGATAAAATTTTTAACAGTTTTAATGACAATACGCTCATACTTTGTGGTAGAAATGTTACGAGGGTCAGACTTAACCAACAAATCAGAAGCAGATTAGATTTTTCATCTGATGAACCAGTTGTTGGTGAACAAGTTATTTGTCTAAAAAATAATTACAAAAATTTAACCAGACCAATTTACAATGGCATGATTGGTAAACTTATTAAACTAGCTCCTTCTGAAAAACACTGGTATGAGGCTGAAATATTATTTCATGGTGAAGAAATTCCATACCAAGGTAAAATCTCAAGGTATCAATTTCACAAAGAAAAATACTTGGAAGAAGTTAAAGGTATTCATTATTCAGAAATTGGTGACCGTTTTGATTTTGGTTATGCCTTAACTGTTCATAAATCCCAAGGTTCCCAAGCTCAAAGGGTTTTACTTTTTGAAGAACCATCAACTTATTGGGATAATGAGCTTTGGAATAGATGGTTATATACAGCAGTTACCAGAGCAGTCAAAGAATTATATATTATTGGGTAACTTGAGTAATAAAAGTATTCTTAAAAACAAAAGTTATTCAAAAATAGTAATTTAGATAGTTAAAAAAAGAAAAAGCGATAATTCCTCTTTCTGTTGTTAGCGAATCCCGCACCGAATGGTGCGGGGTGAGCGAACCGACACCAGATGCACCGATGATGTTTACAAGCGAAGGCCAAAGGCCTGAGCGGCTGAAACGCAATATGATGCCGGTGGATAGATTGAGGTTGGGGTCGCCACCTTGTGGTAGGAAGCGAATACAAATACAATTTGGAAAGCTTTGGCAATTCCCTTTCCCCTTTACCCCTTTTCCTTGCCAAGCTTTAAAAGCGAAATTGTTTAGCTAAACTTAGAAGTTCTTGGTAAAATATGTGGCGCCAACGGGATTCGAACCCGTGATTTTCGGGATGAAAACCCGACGTCCAAGGCCACTAGACGATGGCGCCAACATTGAAATTATACTGGAATTAAAGGAAGAATTCTACTCTGTTTTTCCGGTTAGAAGAGCATCAATAATATCATGTGGCAGAGCTGCTGCATTAAGCAGAGCTTTTCTTACTAAGGATCCTGCATCAGACCCAATCTCATCCGCAGCTTTAATAGCTCCTTTAACAGCGCTAACTGCCAAAACACCTGTATCCCCGCCAATATCCCCTGCTGCTTTAATTGCACCTTCAACAGCAGCAACTGCAGCCTCACCCATATCTCCCCCAACTTTTGAGACAGTCATAACTGCTGTAGACGCAGCTTCCCCTGCAGCTTCTGTTGTATCTACCCCAACTTCTTTGGCACCATCTATTGCCCCTTCCACCAAACCTGTTATCCCTGCTGTAATAGAAGCTCCGGCTGTTGATAAAGCTTGTACTCCCCCATTAACCACATCAGATACTGCCTGAGTTCCGCTTGCCGTAACATCTCCCACTCCCTGAATTGCTTTTACTACATTTTCCCGGGCTACATTTTGAGTAGTTAAAACCACATCTCCGGCACCGGATATTAAAGAGGAAAGGGAGTTTTTAACATCATCGACTAGATTTGCCACAATACAATAACATTAATTAAATTTTTTTTATTTGTCAAGATATTAGTTTGGTGATATACTCACTTTATAAATGGCTTCTCAAAACACACCTCAGGAATTGATCACTCCGGCTAAATTAGGCATCATCGGTTATGGATTTGTGGGACAAGCCGTAGCTAATGGATTTAAAAAAGCCTCAGAAGGAAAAGATACTATTTTGTGGTATGACAAATTTAAAGAGGGTTTAACTTTAGAAAAAGTTATTAAAGATAGTGAGTTTATCTTTGTTTGTCTGCCTACTCCCATGAAAGCTGATGAAACAGGAATAGAGTTATCTATTTTTGAAGAAATGATCCCCAAGATTACCCAACATACTGATAACACTGATAAAATCATTATTATCAAATCAACTGTGACTCCTGGAACCATTGTAAAATTTGAGAAGAAATTCCCCAATAGCAAGTTTTGTTTTAATCCGGAATTTTTAACTGAGGCAAATTTTTTAGATGATTTTTTAAATGCAGAAAGAACAGTCATTGGGGCAAACAATGATTTGGTGTTAAGGAGTGTAGCTGTTATTTTCAGACAAAGATTTCCAAAAACCCAAATATTTTTAACAGACCCCACAACTGCTGAAACTGTGAAGTATTTTGCTAATGCCTATCTTTCTATGAAAGTTACTTTTGCTAACTTTTTTTATGATTATTGTCAGAAACTGGGAATTAAATATGAAGAAGTCAAAAAAATGGCTGCCTCAGACCACAGGATTGGAGATTTTCATTTAGAGGTTACCACTAACAGGGGATTTGGAGGAAAATGCTTCCCAAAAGACCTGGTAGCAATCATCGGGGAATTTAAAAAATTAGGGGTTGACTCCTCTCTTTTAGAAACCATCTGGAAATATAACAAAAAAATCAGAAAAGTTCATGACTGGGAAGAAATCCCCTTTGTAGTAGGCTCAAATACCCCGAAGATAATATAGCTTGGAACGTCTAATACCTGTTGCAACTTTCTTTGATTCAATTTTAATCAAAGATCTGGAATCCAAAGGCCAGGTCCTTTCCACCCCTATTCCCCCTGCCCCAATTTTTCTCACAGTAAAAGTTTTATTTACTCCCCTGCCTCTAAGTCTGATTAAAATACCTTCAAAAACTTGAATTCTACTTTTATCCCCCTCCACCACTTTGGAGTGAACTCTTAAAGTATCACCAACATGTATCTCTGTTTCGTTATGTTTAGCTGAAATCATGCTCGGATTGTAGCATAAGTTAAATTATTTTAAAAGACTCAGAACCTAGGAGTTTTTTAATTTCCCCTTCCAAAATAGGTCCAGGATCTATGGAAAAAGGCAGATCTAATCTTCTCAAGTTTGATCCACCATTAGGTAAAAGTAAAGAAACTGGAATATTTCCCGGATAATTTCTTAATGTTTTATTTATACTTTGTAAAATGGTCACACCTGTTCCATTTGGCACATATATCTCTACATATTTACCCAATTTTTTCTGTATAAATTCCTCAGGAATATTATTGGGATCAAATACTGTTAATTTATCAATTACTAAAGATAACTCTTCCTCTCTTTTATCTATTCTGCCAAAAATTAAAATAACCTCATCTTTCAGCAAAAAATTCTTGGTTAATTCAAAGGTAGTAGGAAAAACTACTGCTTCAATTGAAGATACTCCATCAGATACTTTAATAAAGGCCATTTCCCTGGCACTTTTTTTCGTAATGACTTTTTTAACATTGGTAATTACTCCCCCCAACACTAAACTCTTACCTATATGCTCCTCAGCAATTTCAGAAATTTTTAAAGATACAAACTTAACTATATTTTGTAATTTAGCCAAAAATGGCGGTTCATGTAAGTAAAAACCTAATAAATCTTTTTCAAACACCAGTAATTGTTCCAAAGGTAACTCCGATACCTCCGGCAGTTTGATACTAAATACCTCTTCCAGATTATCTTCTCCAAATAATGAAACTTGCCCGGACAGCTTATTTTTATTTAGTTTGTGACTTTCCTCCAAAATCTGATCTAATACCAAAAGTTGAGCAGCTCTGCTGCCAAAATGGTCCAATGCCCCGGCTTTGATTAAACTTTCCAAAGTCTTTCTGTTAACAACTCTGGTATCCACTTTTTTACAAACATCAAACAAACTGGTAAATACCTTGTCTTCGCGGGCTTTAATGATAGAAACAATAGCAGTTTCTCCGACATTTTTTATGGCAGATAATCCAAATCTAATCCCTTGCTTTACTCTACCTTCTATACCACCACTTAAACTTCTTTCTAAGTCATCTTTAGACAAATTTTGTAAAGCTTCTAAGGTAAAACCTATTTTGGATTTGTTAACATCTGGTGGTAAAACTACAATACTTAATCTTTTACACTCCTCAATTGCCGCGGCGATTTTTTCTGCATCCCCTGATTCAGCAGACATGACAGCGGCCATAAATTCCTCAGGAAAATTGGCTTTCATATAGGCTGTTTGATAAGCCACCATGGCATAACTCGCGGCATGGGATTTGTTAAAACCATATGCAGCAAATGGGGCAATCAGTCCAAAAATAGTTTCTGCTTTTTCTCTCCTCATTCCATTTTTAATACAACCTTCCACAAATTTACCTTTTTGTTTTGCCATTTCTGAAGGGATTTTTTTACCCATGGCCTTTCTAAATTTATCTGCTTCCTGCCAGGAATATCCGGCCAAATTTATAGCAGTAAATAACACATCCTCCTGATAAACCAGTAACCCTAAAGACTGTTCCATATATTCTTTCATTCTGGGATCTAAATACTTAATTAATTTGGGATTGTTTTTGCGGATAATATACTCCGGAATTACTCCCAAGGGTCCGGGACGGTACAAAGCCACCATAGCAGCCAAATCTGCTACAGAGGATGGTTTCAGGTCAATTAAATATTTGGTAATCCCTGCCGAACCCAGTTGAAAAATTCCCATGGTATTTCCGGCTGCCAAAAGTTCAAAGGCTTTTTTGTTATCTAAAGGAATTCTATTTAAATCCACCACCTGTTGTTGATTTTCAGATACAAACTCAACTGCTTTTCCCAGGATAGATAAATTTCTGATTCCCAAAAGATCCATCTTAACCAAACCTGCATCTTCAACCGCAAACATGTCATATTGAGACACCAGCTTTTCTCCATCTGATTCTTTTTGTAAAGGAGTAAAGGCAGTGATATCATCCGGAGCAATCACCACCCCTGCTGCATGGATTGAGGCATGTCTGACAGTACCTTCAATTTTGATAGCCAAATCCAAAAGTTTTTTTATTTGAGGATCCCGCTGATACATATTTGCCAAATCCGGAACTTCTTTTATGGCCTCTGATAAAGATTTGTGAAATCCCTGGTGAGGAGGAGGAATCAGTTTGGCAATTCTATCCACATCTCCATAAGCCATACCTAAGACTCTCCCCACATCTCTGATGGCCGCTCTTCCCATCATGGTTCCAAAAGTCACAATATGAGCCACCCTGTCTGCCCCGTATTTTTCCATGACATAAGTGATAACTTCATCTCTTCTGTCATCAGCAATATCTGCATCAATATCAGGTAAAGTTGGCCTGTCGATGGTTAAAAATCTTTCAAAGGGCAACAAATAATCCAACGGGTTTAAATTAGTTACCCCCAGACAATATAAAACCAAAGAGCCGGCAGCCGAACCTCTGGTGTTGGTAATAATTCCCCTTTGGTGCGCCATTTCCATAAAATCAGACACCACCAAAAAATAATCTGCGTACTGTTTTTTTTCTATAATCCCCAGTTCATACTCTAATCTTTCTTTTATTTTTTCAGTTATCTCAAACTTTTCTTTAGCTTTTTCATAAGTTGTTTCCCTCAAATGCTCCATTGAAGTTTTATCCTTTGGGGTTTGAAAAACAGGAAATCTGGCCACTCCTAAGGGAATCTCTATATTTACCGAATCAGCAATCCTTTGAGTATTTTCCAAAGCATCAGGCAAATCTTTAAAATTTTCCTCCATCTCTTCCGGACTTTTAACATAGTAATCAGGAGTATCAATCATTCTCAGCCTCTCTACTTCAGAGATAAATTTACCTGTTTGGATGCAAAGTAAAGCATCTTGAGCTTCTGCATCTATTTTTTTGATGTAATGGAAATCATTAGTGGCCACCATTTTGATGCCTAATTTAAGAGAAAATTCTTTAACTTTGGCTTTTGTTAAATTTTGGATATCCAGCAGTCTCTTCATGTCTCTTTTAATCACTACATCTGATACCTGGTCCAAAGACTGCTGATAAGGATGGTATTGCAATTCCAGATAAAAATCTGCCCCAAATATCTCCTGATAACTTTTTAGAACTTCCTCACTCTTTTGGTCATTTCCTATTTCTAAAAACCTGATAAATTCTCCTGAAGGGCAACCTGACAAAGCAATTAATCCCTCTGAGTATTGTTTTAATAGTTTTTTATCAACTCTGGGACGGTAGTAGTATCCTCTCACATGAGCTATTGTAGTTAGCTTCATTAGATTTAGATAACCCTGGTAGTTTTTAGCTAAAACTGTTAAATGAAATGGTTCAGCATCTAACTTTCCTTCTTTATCCTGATAACCTCTTTTGGCAACATACATCTCCACTCCTATAATTGGTTTTATGCCTGACTTTAAACACTCTTTGTAAAATTCAATTGCTCCATACATTACTCCATGATCTGTTATAGCAATAGAATTCATGCCTAAATCAGAAACTGTTTTAACAAGTTCAGGAATTTTGGATAGACCATCTAAAAGAGAATATTGGGTATGACCATGAAGGTGAACAAAACGTGACATAAGGCAGTTTAATTTAGCAGGAATTTTAAGTTTTTATCAAGTAGGAAAATCCTTAGCTTCTAACCCCCGGTGTTAAATACGTTCAAACCCCGGGATTTAAACTTTCATTAAGAGCTCTTCT
>CAYMUB010000056.1:0-4117 GCA_964393545.1 uncultured Gammaproteobacteria bacterium
TTTCTTATCTCACCCTTATATCCCCCAAAAGATGATAACCTTTTGGCCTTTTGTTATCATACTTGGAGTTTGGACTGGTTTAGCCTACATACCTGTATATGTGGCTTTTAGAAAAGGCAAAGTGAGTTTAATAAGCCCAATGCAGGCTACTTATTCTGCTCTTGTTATTATTGCCTCCGCTTTGTTTTTCCATGAAATTATTCCCACCCACAGATTAATTAATTTAGTAATAATTTTTATCGGAGTTTTATTTGTAAAAATTAATTTTCCAGACTTACTATCAATGATTAGTGGAAAAAAAATTGGCAAGAGTCAAGAAATAAAAGGTTTGAAAGAAATTATGTTTGCCACTTTATTATATGCTGTTTGGATTATAGCTTTAGATAGATTTATTAATGGAGAGTACTGGTTGCCATATTTATTTGTAGTTCACCTGGTATCTGTTGCATCTATATATTTGTACGCAATGTTTAAAAAAATCAATCTCAAATTTAAAGACATAAATATTTGGAAATTTTTGATTATTATTGGTTTTTGTGATATTTTTGCTTTTAGTACATTTTATTATGGTTTAAGTAAGACATCATATACCAGTATTGTTGTTATGCTTAGTTCTGCCTTTTCTTTACCAACCATCATCTTGGCGCATTTTTTTTTAAAGGAAAGGATTACAAAAACCCAAATAGTAGCTGTTGTAACAATAATCGCTGGAGTAATGGCCCTATCATTTTTGAATTAATATAGTATTTATGGATAAAACTGTAACATTTGATGAGATCAGAAAAAATGCAGCGGATTTAGCAGAGCATATATTAAAAAATAGGAAGGCTCTGCACTATATTTTGCGAAAATTTGAAAATTATGATGTCGTAGAAGATGAGATCAATAAATCTGCCGATGTTTTAAAAAATATTGCAGATTTAGAAAAATACTTTAAGGGTAGGGTTAATCTTATATCAACCTTTTTACCATTAAACATCCCGCTGTACTCTTTTGTTTTGTTTGCCGTGATTCCATCATATCAAGCTAAATCTGTGGCAGTAAGAGTTCCCACAGGATTATCTGTTTTTTTTAGTGAATTATACAAGATATTATCAGAGGGTAATATTCTAAAAAATATTTCTTTATACGAGGGAAAAAAGAAAGACTTTGTTGATGAATATTGTAAAAAATCTGACGTTATTATTTTTACCGGAAAATATCAAAATTTTTCAGACATTCGCTATATATGCAAAAAAGACACACTGATGATTTTTAATGGTTCAGGTCACAACCCTGTGATTGTTACTGAGACCGCTGGTTTAAAACAAGCAGTCGAAAAAATAATTAAAGCAAAATTATATAATAATGGCCAAGATTGTATTGCTCCAAATATCATTTTTATTCATTCAAAAATTGCAAAAAAATTCACATATCTTCTCTGTGAAGAATTAGAAAAATTAAAGGTAGATGTTAATTATTCAAATGATAAAACAAAAATAGGACCTCTAATGAGTCAAGAATCACTTATCTCTTTTTCCGAAATGATTTTCAATTTTCTTAGGAAAGGTGCAGAAATTACCTATGGTGGAAAAATTGATTTTAAATATAACTTAGCATACCCATGCGTTTTTTCGAGTTCAATCAATAACTTTTTAAATTATGAAGAATTATACAGCCCAATATTTGTTATTGATGAATATGTTGAAGATGAAGATTTAAAGATCTATTTTGAAGATAAAGATGGAAACTATAATTCAAAACAAATGTATGTATCTGTATTTGGTCATAGTAAATATGTTGAGAATTTAAAAGATTCAATTATTTTAATAAACAAATCTGTCCTTGATATCGAAAATGGTAACGAAGAATTTGGAGGTTATAGCCTAGAATCTTCTGCTGTATGTTATATGGGGAAGTCAATAGCAAAACCGATACTGATTCCTAGAGAAATTTTTGAATATTTACTTAAAGGTAAGTAAAGTAAACTTAATTGTTTACAAACAAAAATTTTAATGCTTATAATAACTATGTAATGAGAATAAAGACTTTTCCATTCACCAGTGTTAAGATTTTACTACTAGTGTATGTATTAGTTATTCTTTGGTGGGTTGCGATCTTTTTAAGAGGCATACACGAAACAACTGAAAACTACTTATTCAGTTTGATATACAGTATATTGCCGTTTAGTGGAGGAATAATTGGTTTTATTAATGCTAAGCACTGGGGTGGTTTTGCAAGCTCAACAGGTAGGGCGGTACTTTTTATTTCTGGAGGTATATTTGCCTGGGGAATAGGCAACCTTATTTTCGGGTTTTATAATCTTATACTGGGAGTTCCAATTCCATATCCATCGATTGCTGACGCTGCATTTTTCTTATTATATCCACTTTCGGCAATAGGCGTAATTTCTTTTTTTAGAGCAACAGGTGCAGCATTTGCTTTAAAACGTCTCTCTGGGAAGCTTTTATTATTATTTATTCCAATTTTCTTAATTTTTTTCTCTTATTATCTTTTATTTGTAGTTGCAAGAGGAGGGAAAATAACTTATGATGGCGGATTATTAAAGCTATTTTTAGATATTGCATACCCAGTTGGTGACGTGGTTGTTATCACTTTTGCATCTATTCTTTACAGTTTGTCTTTTAAATATTTGGGTGGCACATTTAGAAAGCCAATTATCTTCATAATAATAGGATTTATTTCAACCTATATTGCTGATTTCTTATTTTCTTATACCACAACAGTGGGTACATACTTTGTAGGCAAATGGGTTGATATTTTTTATCCGACTGCTTTCTTATTTATCGCTTTAGGATTAATTTTATTGAATCCAAAATTTCTCGATCGAGGTAAATAGATATAATTTATGGATCCATTTGCCCAGGCTATTAGTAAAATAATTAAGGAACAACAGGCCATCATTGGGCCGATTGCTTTGGATCAGGCCAAAAAAGTATCAGGGCTGGAGGTGGGGGGAGCTGATGATGTCAAAATTACAGGCAATAAAAAGGAAGTTTTAGGAAATTTGGTTAATCAATATTCAAAACTATTTGGTAAAGCCTCAGTTGAAGTTTGCAAAGAGGCTTTCTCTGCAGTTTCAGATAAAATTTCTCCTTCTGAGGTTCCTGATATTTTGAAGAATTAGGATTTAAACATCAAGAGTTTTAAATGGTATAATGTATTTATGGATTTGGATAGTATTGTTAAATCTCTGGAGCCGCTTAATCCCGCCAAGGTTATACTTTTTGGTTCGTATGCTTATGGCACACCCCGTAAAGATAGTGATATTGACTTATTGATTATTCTGGATACAAATAAGAACTTTCATCAAAGGGTTCAGCAAATAAGACCATTATTACCAGCAAGCAAAGCTATTGATTTGATTGTACTCACTCCTGCGGAATACCAGAAAGCAAAGGTTTCAAACCTTTTAGTTGCTGAGATAGAATCCCGCGGTAAGGTCATTTATGGATGAAGCAAAAAAATGGTTGAATATGGCAGAAGAGGATTTACTGTGGGCTAAAGCCAGTTTAAAGGAGGAAATTTGGAGAGGAGCATGTTTTGCTGCACAACAGGGTGCAGAAAAATCGCTGAAATCTTACCTTTTAGTTAAAAATAAATCTTTCCCAAAAATTCATGATCTGGTTTCTTTAAATGATCATTGTAGAAATATCGATAATGAGTTTGACAGGTTAAATGATTCATGTAATTTTATATCACCCTATTATTTATCCAGTAGATATCCTGATATAGTAGAATTTGAAGAATATTCCGGGGAAATGGCTAATGTTGTTGTAAAAAAAGCGGAAGAGATAATAAAATTTGTGAAATCTAAGTTGAACTAAACTGTTTGGCAAAGCCTCAGTTGAAGTTTGCAAAGAGGCTTTCTCTGCAGTTTCAGATAAAATTTCTCCTTCTGAGGTTCCAGATATCCTTAAAAACTGACTTTTCATCAGTGTCCTCCTGGCAGGCTAATATTGGTATTTGAATGAATATCTCCTTTTAGATACAGCCAAGACTCAAATGGTACACAGCTTCCTGCCCCATTACAATAGTTTCCTGGAATACAACCTTTATTAAGAGTACAACTGGTATTAGTTACTGTAGTGCATGATCCTCCAGCTGCTAAAGTAGT
>CAYMUB010000057.1:0-17810 GCA_964393545.1 uncultured Gammaproteobacteria bacterium
CAGGCAATCAATGATATTCCTTTTGATTTAATTTTTATAGAATCTTTTGGTCATAATCCTTTGTCAGAGCATCCTTTAAAAGAAGGATTAAAATTGCAATCTCAAACTCTGGATAAGATTGTTAAAATCATAATTCAAAAACATCCTAAAACCAGTATAGTTTTTATTGCAACGATTGCTCCTCATAAAGAAAGATACGGGGAAGGAGTAGTTAATTTAACAACAGATAAAAGAAAAGAGTGGGCACAGGAAAGAATTGCTTATATTAAAAATCATATTAACTTCGCAAAATCACACAATATTCCGTTAATAAATATCTTTGAAAAATCCTTAGATAAAGATGGATCTGGAAATATTGATTATGTAAATACTAATGACTTTATTCACCCCTCCCCAACAGGAATTTATTTTATCAGTGAACAAATTGCCAACTTTTTAAATGAGAATAATTTACAAGGAGTATACTAGGGTTTAAATTGGGATTTTTTAACAAGTTTGGCTGTGTAAACAATTTCTCTCAACATCCCATCCTCACCCTCTATTTCATTTAAACCAGATAATCTTTGATACTCTCTTAAATAATCAGATAAGCCCTCCTTAAGTTCTTTCTGTTCTGTTTTTAAGTCTTTTAATTTTGCTGATAGATCTGCCACATCAGGCCTTTTCATTATTTGTTGTTTAGTACCACTTCTAACTTTGACAGCTTCTTTAGCTATTTTGTCGTGTTCTTGAAAAGTTTGATCATTTCCAAAGATATCATCAATCATTTCCTTATGCTTGGAAGCATCCTCCCCAAGTTGATCAATCTGAGTAATATGAGTTTTAATCATTTCCTCAATCCTGACAAGTAAAACAGCATCGTTTCCAGATTCGGAATTATCTTTGGGTGGTTGTATATCTTGATCAGCCATTTAAATATTCTAACTAAAAACCCTCTTAAAAAACAAGATACAATTATGAAGATAAGACTTTTACCATTTCGCTTTCAAGCAGCATCCTGCTTCTTTCAGGGATTGACACCCAAATTGGCAATTCTCGAGATGAAATGGCGCGGATTTGACTCCTTTCGATAGGTAAACCTATCTCAGTAAGGGGTTTTTCCCCTTGGGGCATTCTTGATTCAACTAAAATTCTGCCTAAATGAACATCTGGTACGCCAATTAAAGAAGCACCTGCTTTTTGCAACACCTTATTTGTTGCAGGTTGGTTTAAAAAACCTTCTTTATCAAAAGCTATAACCGGAACCAAGGCCCGCGTAGCTAATTCTTTACTGTAACGGGTAGCCAGTATTTCCCAATCTCGCGGGTTACCTGTTGATAATATCCTCCTAGTACCTATTTGCGCTGTATAAAAACCTGGGTGGCCTATGGTAATCCCTCCTTGTCGGTCAATATCCAGGGAAAATATTCCCAGATCAATGTCGTGCTGCATCTGAGCATTAAACCCTCTTCGGCCTTCCAAATCAACAGATACTAACCCCTTGGTATTTCCTAACCTGAGAGCAAAATCCTGGTAGGATTCAGAATCCTGGGCAGCTAATCCCTTGAGGAATTCAATTATCAATTCGGCCTGCCTTTGATAAGTGTGTTTGTTACTAAATGCAATATCCAAATCAACCCCGGAGTAATCAACCGGCCAATTAGTATTGGGTTTTTTAGAATCAGGGGTATCTGATAAAAAGCAAGTAAATTGTTTCCTAACTCCTTTAGCAATCTCAGAACCGTTCTCAAAAATTGTAGAAGCAAGTGTATGAATTCCTAGAAACTGGGGCATATATTCATTGCTAAATAAACCATTATGCTCTTTGACTCCTAATATATTGGCAGTTACCTCATTAATAGTTAATTGAACTAATTCAGCTTGACTTCGGAAAACGCGTAAATCTCTTAATCTACGATAGGTAAAATCAGCTGGCCCGGTTCCTATGGCATTCAACCATTGAGACTGATTGTAGGCAAGAAACTCTTGCATAGCAGCTCCAAAATGTGGCGAAGTTTCATGGGCCCTTCTAATGGAAGCGCTTGATCCGTCAATGGTAGAGATTCTATTAGGACGAGTTAATTCATAAATCTCTCTAAGAGCAAAAGATAAATCTTCAATAGTAGTTGAAAATCTAGTAGGTACAGGAGCTACTTTTTCTAAAAACCCTGCCATGCTTTGTCCAACCAAAGCACATTTGTCCGGGTATGCTATTACCTTTCCATCAACTTGGTAGACGGTAAAAATAGAAGAGCTTAATCCAAGAGCATCTCCGGGCTGATTAAACCTCAAATCTGCACCAGCTATTTCTTTAGTTTTTATCATAGGAAGGGATTATACTGTAGGGAGGCTCCAAATTCAAATGTATGTATAAGTCCTTGACTTATACATCTGGGAATATAGATTATGTAAATACTAATGACTTTATTCACCCCTCCCCAACAGGAATTTATTTTATCAGTGAACAAATTGCCAACTTTTTAAATGAGAATAATTTACAGGGTACGAACTAAATCCAGACAGGTTTTGGTAGTGGGTCAATTTCAATTTAAGACAAAACTTGCTTGACTGCTTATTCAATCGTCTGATATCATTTCCTCATGGATATAAACGAGCTCGCTCATAAGATAACTAAGAAATCCACAGAAGAAGAGAAAAACCCTGCTGCGGTAGCGCTTGGAAGACTTGGAGGATTAGTAGGTGGTCATGCACGAGCTAAGAAACTAAGTGCTAAAAGAAAAAAGGAAATTGCGAAGAGAGCTGCAAAAGCTCGTTGGTCAAAATAAGCATCTTTTTTTGCTAAATTTTTCTAAGGTCTTGCTTCTTTTAACTTTTTGCCAATTTTAGCATCACCCATACGGATAATATAGCACACATAAAGAAGGACAACTTTACTGGCATTTTTTATAAATCATGATCGATCTTTAATGTATGTTGGTCTAATTGCTCCTCTATTTCTTTTTCAGGGAAACGAGTCCTGTGCGCTTCTCTTTTTGCAGGAGAAGTTAGAAGAGGGTATAAATCACCAAATTTCACTATTCTTCTAATTGATAAGGCACCAATAGGAGGCAGCGCATCGAATGGAGCACCTTCCCACCCCGTATTTTTTGGCGAAACAGTAAAAGATATATTCACGAGTTTATCATAATCTAAGCTACCATCTACAAATAACCTTTGAAACCCTGGTGGTACGTAGTTACTGGATTCTACATCATTATCACCATTTTGAGAAAAGTCTTCAGTTACAATTGCTATTGGTACACCATTCTTCCCTATAAGAAGCCCATAAAATAGTGGTAATTCAGGTAAAAGATGGGGCATATTTTTGGCCACAACACTCATAACGGCCAACTCAAAAATAAATCTATCTCTTATAAGTTCTGGTCTTGCCCAAACTCTCTGAGGTTCTTTTAAGCCAACATGGACCTCTGTTCCCATTTCTGTTGAATTAAACCGTCCTACTGAAAAAAAGTTAGCGTAGTTACCATTTCCGCGTTTTTCTCCTTTTTCAAGAGTTATTCCAGCATCTACCTCTGCAATTAACTTGATGTTGCGTTCAAGATAAGGCATAGGCTTGTATTATATCAAAACATATCATTTAAATCTGAATTAGCAGAAGATGGTTGTTCTTGATGAGTTAAAGTCTATTACTTCTACTGAAATTTTAGGTTTCTGTTAAAATTGATCTTGCATTTATAATTATGGACAGAATAAAAGAATTGGCTAGTATCTATTACCTGTAATATCTTTCTATAATTTTTTCTTTATATACATCGGGTTCAATTACATTCTGATTAATAAAGTCATTAAATGCTTCTTTGACGGCACCTTTATTATGGGGTAAGCAATATCCAGGTATTGTTGCAGCTCGAGTGTTTACCATATCTAGATCTCCTATTATGAAATCAATCTTTGACTGGGTGGCGCGGTCAACGAAAAAGAAAAAGGCGTCCTTATCGAAAGTGATACCTTTCTTACCTGCTAGCACTGCCTGTTGGAAGGCTTCATCTGTAAATTTATATAAATCTTCATCAGCTATATGTTCTATTCTTTTACCAAACAATGACTCTGTTGTTGGTGAGTCCACATTAATTCCGATGCAAACACTTGTTTGAGTACTTCCATTTGTCATTAAAATACTTTTTCTATCTTCACCGAGGCGGTGAGTTGGAAATACTTTAAGACCTGCTTTTTTTGCCACTTCATAATTCCTCATTGCGTTGGCTGCTTCCTCCTCACCCCGAGCACTATAAAACCTCTTTATTACTAACTTTCTTTTATGTTTTCCAATAGTTACATCTGCCTCGTAACAAGTGCCGAATGCTCCACTTCCAATTTTTCTTTCATTTTCAATCTGCACTGCGGTTCCTTCCTCTGTCCCAGATTTTGAAAAGGTTGTTATAGAAGCTTCTGTTTGTGCATCTACCATAGTGAAGAGATTATAGCAGAATACCGACCAAACTAAACAGTTTCTTTGAAAATTAGTCACCACTCTCGTCTTCTGAAGAAATGGTAATCTACCCCGTCTTTCCTGATTTTGTTTTCAACCTCTTATTTAACTGATTTCTCGTTGCAAAGTGAAAGATAAGTGTTTTACCCATAATACCTCTCCAGGAAGGATTTAAGAAGCCTCCTTAGGTAGATAATAACCATATTGTTTGGGCAAAGGACATAGATCTGTAAAGAATGAATATTATCCTCTTCCCAATATTCTTCATCTAAGGAAGTAAAGATATTTTTTATAAAGTATTGAAGCATTAGTCTAGGAACATAAGCATCTAAGACATAGAGTACACAATGGGTTATTTCTCCTTGACAATGCTTGAGCGGTCAAGTATGATATATTCATGTATTCATTAAGTCTTGAGCAAAAAGTAAGGGTTGTATCTTCATTAGTTGAGGGTAACTCAATTAGGGCAACTTGTAGAATAACAGGTGTTGCAAAGGGTACTGTTACACGACTTTTAGAAAGTGTTGGAAAAGCCTGTGGTGAATATCAAGACGTTATACTTCGTGACCTTCCCTGTAAAACTATACAATGTGATGAAATCTGGTCTTATTGTTATGCTAAGGGTAAAAACGTACCTGAGCAACATAAAGATCAATTTGGATACGGTGATGTCTGGACGTGGGTTGCTATTGATGCTGAAACAAAGCTCGTGCCAAGTTGGTCAGTAGGACTAAGAGATGCTAACTATGCTAAAAAGTTTATGGATGATTTAAAAGGTAGGTTAGCCAATAGAGTACAATTAACAACTGACGGACATAAGGTATATCTATGGGCAGTTGAAAATGCTTTTGGTTCAGAAGTAGATTATGCAATGCTCATTAAAATATATGGGCAACAACCTGATGGAGAAAAGAGGTATAGTCCTGCAGAGTGTATTGCAACAGAAACTCAGATTATGCAGGGAAAGCCTGATACCACTAAAATCTCAACCAGTTATGTTGAGAGGCAGAACCTAACCATGAGAATGAATATGCGCAGATTTACCAGATTAACCAATGCTTTCTCAAAGAAAATACAAAACTTAGAGTATGCAGTAGCTCTTCATTTTATGTACTACAATTTTTGTAGACCTCATAAGACACTAAACCTTAAGAAATCCTTGGGAGTAACTCCTGCTATGGCTGCTGGGGTAACTAACAAAAGGTGGAAGCTAGAAGACATTATTTATTTAACTCATTCAAATTGACCCACTACCCAGGTTTTAGTGGTATTGCATTTTTTATTCTTTTGAGGTAATATGATAGTGGTGGAACGAGAGAGTCTTTACTCTCCATGACGCTGAAGTCTAAAAACCTAAGCGTGAGGCGTTCCACTTTTTCTTTGCCTTTTTTCCTTCTGTTTCTTATCCATTACTGAATAAAATACCTTACTTCTCCGTTTATCCTCAATTAAAATTACTCTGATTTTCCTAAAATCTTTATTGCTATTTTCATCTACCTCCATCATGGCCTCAAGGACATAAAATTTTCTTTTACCTTTAATTGAATCTGGGTACAAACTACATCCAGCCAGGCACCCCCTCTCAAGTTTAATTCGCACTCTCTAATTTCTTTATGTATAATGAACTACCCCGCAGCAAGCTGCGAGGAAATCTTCTTGATTATAAACTTATACTTAACTTTTCTGTTAAAATTCACACATGAACTTTTGGGAAAGGCTATCCACCAGAGGCGGATCGTCCTCTGGACGAAAAAAACCAATTTTTATTTTAGCTCCTATGGATGGGGTGACTGATACTGTTTTCAGGCAGATTGTAGTTTCTGTGGGCAAACCCGATGTGCTTTTTACAGAGTTTGTACCTGTAGAGGCAATTTTGTCTGATGCTCAGGAAAAAGTATTAGAAAAATCCTTAAAGTACTCAGAAGTTGAAAGACCAATTGTAGCTCAAATTTGGGGAATAGATCCTGAGAAGTTTTTTAAAGTAGCTCAACTCCTTTCCAAATTAAAGTTTGATGGAATAGATATTAATATGGGTTGTCCTGTCAAAGACACTATTAAAAATGGGGCTTGTTCAGCTTTAATTAAAAACCCAAAATTGGCTGAAAGTATTATTCTTGCTACCATAAAAGGAGCAAATGGTTTGCCTGTCAGTGTTAAAACCAGAATTGGATTTTCATCTATTGAAACAGAAAAGTGGGTGGAAAGTTTACTTCAAACTCCCATTGCTGCTTTAACTTTGCATCTTAGAACAGCCTCTGAAATGTCTAAAGTCCCTGCTCATTGGGAGGAAATAGAAAAAGCTGTGAAAGTCAGAGACCAACTTAAATCTAAAACTGTAATAATAGGAAATGGGGATGTGAAGTCTTTAAAGGAAGCTAAAGAAAAATGTGACAAGTATCAAATTGATGGAATAATGATAGGACGGGGAATTTTTGAAAATGTTTATTTGTTTAATGAGAGTATTGATCCAAACCAAGTTAGTCCAAAACAAAAAATAGAATTACTCTTAAAACATCTAAAACTCTTTGAAAAAACTTTTAGTAACAGCAGGCATTTTGAATTAATGAAAAAATTTGTCAAGTGTTATGTAAATAACTTTAAAGGAGCTACAGAAAAACGGGAAATACTGATGAAAACTAAAACTTTAAAGGAGTTAATGGATTCTACGAAAAAATTATCCCAACAAATTCCTAATTTACTTTCCACTTAATACTACAACCAATACTGGGTTTTTGGTTTGGATCTATGGACTTATCATCTAAGACTGTATCCATAGCAACCCTTAAATCCTTACCTGTAACTGGCAGACTGTTGCCTGGCCTGCTGTCATCAAGCTGTCCTCTGTAAACAAGTTTCCTATCTTTATCAAAAAGGAAAAAATCAGGAGTACATGCAGCTGTATAAGCTTTAGCAACTTCTTGAGTTTCATCAAAACAATATGGAAAGGTAAAACCTAACTCTTTGGCCATTTCTTTTAAGGATTCAGGTGCATCTTCCGGATAAGCTACTGGATCATTTGAACTGATAGCTAAAATTCCCACATCTTTATTTAGGTAATCCCTGCCTATTTTAGCTATCTCTTCTTGAGCATGTTTAACAAAAGGGCAATGCCTGCAGATAAACATTACCAGGAATGCTTTTTTAGCAGAAAAAGACTCAAGGGAGATTGTTTTTCCTGAGACTACATCTGCTAAATTAAAATCTGGAGCTGAAGAAACTTCCATATTTTTGTATTATACATTTTTTCAACTGTAAAGCTACTTTTTCTTCCCTGTTAGTTTTTTGGGTTCTTCCTTAACTTTGGAAATAGCTTTTTCACCCAGGTCTTTTAAATCCATTGCCTTTTTGGTGATTTCTTTTAATACTTTATCACCATGTTTTTGCAGGTCCTTTAAAATACTTTCCGCCTTTTTTCTATTTTTCTCATCAGAAAGAACCATTGCTGCAGCCGCTGCAGCAGCTCCAATTATAGCTCCAGCCACACCAGTTGCCAGAGGATTAACACTTTTTTTGTCTTCTGCCATTTTATTCACCCCCTTTTTTTTATAAATCTACCAATAAGTGATACCAAAATAGCAGGAATGGCAACTAAGGCTTTCATTTGCACTTTTTCTTTAATACCCTGAGCAGTTTCTTCCAGATTATCTGATAAACGGATCATAGATTTTAAAGCCTGGACTAAGAAAATGGTTATAAAAACAACACAAGAGGTTATAATAGAAATTCCGATGATTAAGGCAAAATTTAAAATATCCTGACTGTTCACGCCGACATTATATCTCAAAATAATCTAAGAAGCTATATACGGAATAACGCCAGAAAATGACAAATAGTCCCAAGAATTACAAATAAATGCCAAATTGTGTGATTAAATTTCAAGCTTTTCCAAACAATAAAAATTGTCCCAAGGGTATAGAATACACCCCCTAATACTAAAAATAGGATGGATAAAACAGGCATATTATTGATCATTGGAATAACTAAAAAAATACTCAGCCATCCCAACATCAAGTAGACTATAATTTGCAGTTTTCCTCTTTCAGGAGTAGTTTTTTTCCGGAAAATATACAATACCTTATAGCTTATTCCTAAAATAGATAATACCCAGACAGTTAAAAGAATTGTAAGTCCCATCTGTGTTTTTAGATAGATGAGAATAAATGCTGTGTATGTGCCGGCAATTAACAAATAAATACTTGATTGATCCAATCTTTTAAAAATTGCTTTAAACTTGGTAAAATATAAACCATGATAGAGGGTAGAAATTAGATAAGTCAGGATAGTTGTCGCCCCAAAAATAGAAATACCTATCACTCTCCAAAATTCCAAAGTTTTGATGTTTATCAAAAAAAGATAAACTACAGCTGCTATCACAAATAACAATCCTAATCCATGCGTAATACTGTTAGCTATCTCCTCAATCAAGGAGCTTTGTTTACTAGTTTCCATCTTTAAATTATATCAGATAAAATCTCACTCAAATTTGCTTATCCCATTTAATATGGTATATTTCTTTCATAATGTTTTCAGAAAATGGAACACCTACAGAAAGTCTTGAGGCTTTTCAGGAACGACTTATAGGGAACTACCGTGAAATTGAGGAGAGAGCAATCCGCACTATTAGGCAGGGTGAAACCGTAGATAATCCTATCTTAACAGGGGAACGATTGGACGAAAGATATTCAGTAACCACAGTTGGACTTCTTACTGGACCTGCAGAAGAGTTTTTACATACAGTCCAAATGCAACTTCAAGCTATTGAGCCATTAATACATTTAGTACCACGGGAATTTCTACATATCACACTTCGGGAGCTCTCTTTTAATCTACTAGGAAGAAAAGCCGGAAGAGTTGATGCTGTAGCAGCCAGAGCCTACTACCAAGCTTTAAGGAAAAGGTTTGCTGAACCAGGAAAACCCCCACTTAGTATTTCTTATTTGAAACTACTTCAATAGTTGCTTCTCTTGTTTCAGTCAAATTCATAATATTATTTAGCCAAATAAGAATATTCTCTTGCTAAACTCATTCTCCATGAAGATGTTGGATGGAGTTGGATTATTGCATCTGGTGTAATATTTCCTCTTACAAGATGTGGTCCCCAAACTTGGGGATTTATTTTATCCTGATCTTGGTTAACCCAAGTATCAATCTGAGTCATTGGTATTAGTAAAAGAGCCGTATTTTCATTATAATCTTTAGCTTTTCTCCATCTTTCTACTAGTTTCTTTGGTGTAAGATCAGTTTCCGTAACAAAAGCATATGCAGGATAAGCTCCGCCTTTTTCTTCAGCCACACCTAATAACCTAACTCTTTTTTGAGGAATTCTTAATCTGAGTTCTTCCCAAAAACTTCGGGCAGAGGTAGCAAAGGCAGAAGAATCAAAGGTTTCTGTTTGTTCTTCTTCGGTTGTTGATAGTCTACCGCTATGGAAGCCTTGAGATCTGGAACGGACCATCCCAAATACATCTCCATTTTTATCCAGTAATAGATTATGAGTACAAAGTCCCCAGGGAAGATTTGCCTTATATAAAGCATCTCCAAGCCTAGTGGCCCTATTAATTACCACCTCTGCCTCGTGTCTGGTAAACAATTCTTTTGCAGCTTGAGGTAAGCCCCAAAGGGTAAAATAATCAGTTCTTACTCCTTTAGTGGACAAAATGCCATCCTGTACAGCGAGTTCTGTAACAGCAACTTTAGGACCATTAAAATCAGTTGGTCTTTTCTCTTGAGTAGTAAACCAAGCACGTTGAAAAGCTTCAATAAATTCTGCAGGTGTTTGATTTAAAATAGCCTGGGGATTACCACCAATATATTGAGAAAGGTCAATATTATATCTTGTTTGATTCCTAGACCAGCCTTCAGAATTGGCAACAAGCTGTACAACTTTTCTTAAATCTTTTGGTTCAACATCAATGCTCATCTTAGTGCTATAGGATAACATAAACACTAGGTATTTGCAATTAAAGGGTAGTTTCTGTAAGATAAAGACAGGAAATATATGGAAATACTGTCAATTCTGCCTGCCACTGCTTTGGGTTATCTAACCTTCAGGGCAACTTCTCATCCCACTTCCAGAATTAGGAGAAAACTGCCAAACTTAAGAATGAAAAGGCTGCAGGTTTTTCCTGTTCTCAGAATCTATTTGTTTGGACGGGTGATTCATTTGCACCACTGGTTTGCTTTTTCCATTATTTTAGCTGTTTCAACCTTCATTAGTGTGGGGATTTTTGATTATGTATTTGCCAAGGGAATGCTTTTGGGAGGAATTATTCAGGGTTTAAGACTGCCAAAAGAGCACAGACAATTAATTTATAAGGATTTCTCTCTTGAAAGATTAACCGCAATCAAATAATATCTTGAAGTGTTCCTAATTCTTACTGGAAAAACAGCCTCAGGAAAAGATACAATTAAGTTTAACTTACTAAAAAAATACCCTAATTTAAAAAAGGTAATGACTAGTACTTCCCGTTCCCCCAGGACTAATGAAGCAAATGGGATTGACTATAATTTTTTAAGCAGAGCAGAGTTTGAAAAGAAAGCTGCCTCAGGTGATTTTGCAGAATGGGTTGAATATGGAGGTAATTTATATGGGACAGAGAAAAAAGAGCTGGAGCAAGCCTTACATGGAGATATACTATGGAAAATTGATCCTTCCCGTGCGGGTGAGGCAAGGATTTTTCTCAAAAGAGCTTTCTCAAAGGATATTGCTGATCAGTTAATAAAAAAAGTAATAGTTATTTATATTACTGTTTCAGATGAAGTAGTTTTGCAAAGACTTAAAAAAAGAGATTTGCCAGAGATGGAAATAAAAAAAAGAATGACAGATGATGCAAAAATCTGGCAGCAGTATAAAAACAGTTATGATTTTGTAATTGAAAATATTCCCGGGCAATTGGATCAGACAGTTAACAAAATTTTGGCCATAGTAGATAAATCATGAACCAAAAAGGTTTTGTACCAATCCTGATTGTATTTATATTTTTTGGTTTAACATTTTTTTACTCATTTGCCGGTAAGTCTCAAAAACAAACGTTATTTTAATTCTAATAACAATGTTTATTCTATTGTTCCAGCTATGATTTTCCAATCAGGAGGAGCCAGAAGTGTAGGAAAATCTTCAGAATGGGGCAGAGATACCTCGGTAGATAGCGTGATTGCCAACTACCCACAACTGGTAACAGGAGGAAATGTGGCTTATAGCGAGAATCCCAGTGAACCAAAGTTTGGCCAAAAAGGAGCCCGGACCTTTATTGCCTATAAAGGTAATACTGTATATATCGGGGTGATATCTAATGCTACCATGGGCGATTCAGCCAAAGTTTTGCATGCTTTAGGCATGAATGAGGCTCTAAATTTGGATGAAGGTGGTTCAACTGCTTTCTGGTTTGGTGGCTATAAATTTGGACCAGGCAGAAATATCCCCAATGCTGTTTTGTTTGTCAAACGTTAGTTTTATAGTGTTAGAATACTAGAATCATGAAAATACCCAGGATTCTTAAACTCTCTAGAAAGAAACTAATTATTTTAACTGTTATCATTATTTTAGCAGTTGCAGGGTTTGGTTTATTTGGCAAAAAAAAACAAACTCCTTTACAATTTGCCACTGTTAAAAGGCAAAATATAAAATCAACTGTTTCCTCTTCAGGAAATTTAACTGGTAAAGATACTGTTAATTTAAAGTTTCAATCATCAGGCAAATTAGCATATATCAACGTCAAAATTTCTGATGAAGTTGTTTCTGGTAAGGTAATCGCCGGATTGGATGTTCAGGAATTAAATATCTCCTTGCAACAAGCTCAAAATACCCTAAGAGATAAACAAGCCATAGTTGATAAGATTCATGACGATGTAAAAGATCATGACAAAGATGAATCTTTTACCCAAAAGCAAAATAGAACTACAGCTGAAGTAGCAAGAGATAATGCCTATGATGAAATCAAGGCTGCCAGAAGAGCTTTCCAGGATGCTGTTTTAATCTCACCTATTGGAGGAATAATTACTCAGGTAAACTTTATTTCAGGACAAAATGTAAGTGTTGCAGATTTAATTGTTCAAATTGTTGATAATTCCAGTATTTATTTTGATACTGATATTGATGAGGCTGATATTGGTAAGGTATCTAAGGATCAAATCTCAGAAATTACCCTTGATGCCTATTCGGATAAAATTTTTAAAGGAGTTGTTGATCAAATTTTACCTCAAACTAAAACCACTTCATCAGGGGCAACTGTAGTAACTGTCAGGATTAAGTTGCTTGACTCACCTACTACTTTTGTAAACGGACTATCAGGACAAGCAATTATTACTCTAGAAAGCAAGACAAATGTCTTAACTATTCCTTTAGAATCCTTAAGAGAGGATCAAACTGTAGTTGTTGAAGAAAACAATCACCAGTTAGTCAAAAAAGTGAAAAAAGGCATTTCTTCAGATTTAGATATAGAGATCCTTGAGGGATTAAATGAGGGAGAAAAAGTCTTACTAAATCCACCTGCTAAATAAGTAAAATGGAATCTCTATACTCAGCAATTACAGCAATAACAGTCAACAGAGCAAGATCCTTTTTGACTGTTTTGGGAATTGTAATTGGCGTACTTTCTGTAATTTTATTGATTTCTTTAGTAACAGGTCTTAAAACTTATATTACAAATCAAATCCAGGGACTGGGTGCAAATTTACTCTTTGTGATACCAGGAAGAATCGGAGGAGCAAGATCTCCAGGAGGAGTACAGGCAAATAGGTTAATTTATTCTGATGCCACAAATTTAAGAAATAAATTACAAAATGAAGCAGAAGTTTCTGCAGCAATTCAAAGAAATGCTACCTTAAAATTTGGCAATAAAAATGACAAAGGCGTAGCTGTTTTTGGAGTTGAATCCACTTACCCTAAGGTAATTTCTATCAAACTTAAATCTGGTAGATTTTTTAAAGAATCTGAGGATCACTCTTTAAGAAAAGTGGCTGTAATTGGAAAAACAGTTCAAACAAATCTGTTTGGCGAAGGCAAAGCCATCTCACAAACAATTGATATAGCAGGAATCAGATATGTGGTAATAGGGATACTGGAATCCAGAGGCTCTACTTTTGGTATTGATATGGATAATTCAGTTTATGTTCCCTTTTCCACCGCTCAAAAACAATTTGGGATAGACCGGTTAAATACCATTTATATCTCAGCAAATAGTCCGGAATATGTTAAGGATGTTCAAATAAAAGCCACCAATCTTTTAAAAAGAAGATTATCTGAGGATGAATTTACTGTTCAAACACAAGAGCAAACTTTATCAACTATTTCTCAAATTACTGGTGTTTTAACTTTGGCTTTAGGAGGAGTGGCTGCTATTTCACTTTTGGTTGGAGGAATCGGGATAATGAATATTATGCTGGTATCAGTAACAGAAAGAACCAAAGAAATAGGCCTTAGAAAAGCAGTTGGAGCAAAGAAAAGAGATATTAGAAATCAATTTTTAATTGAAGCAGTTGTTTTATCAGGAATTGGAGGGATTATTGGAATTATTTTGGGATATGGTATATCTCTTATTATAGGCAGATTTTTTACCACCACTGTTCCCCTGTGGTCTGTTGGATTATCTTTTGGGTTCTCCATGTTAGTAGGAGTAATTTTTGGTGTTGCTCCAGCCATCAGAGCAGCTAAACTTGATCCTATCCAGGCCTTAAGGTATGAGTAGAGAATGTCCTCTTACTCTAAAAATACGTGAATAATCTTCTAATAATCCTAGCATCTGTTTTGAGGGTGGATAGCCAGGAATCCCTGATGGAAAAAGTGGAAGACTGGAAGAAGCTAAAGCAATTACTATTTCTCTACCTTGATTTCTTGTGGCTATACTAGCTACATTTAGTCTACTGTCATCTCCTCTTCTTTTTATAAGATCAACTCCACATCTAAACTCTCCGTCTTCATAAACAGGAATATATCCTTGGTATTGGTAAGGGTTTGTGACTGGAACGATTCTATCAGCTATATATGTGGCTAAGTCTTTTGCTATTGTTGTAATAATCTCGGATTCTCCTTCTAGTTTAGGAGGCAAATTCCCTTTATAAGCTAAAGTTAAGGATGGTGAAGTATAAGGAGGAACATTTCTGCCTCCTTGTATATGAAAGTACTCATAACCCAGTCCTCTTAACCTTTCAAGATCATTCATACTTAGGAGGGATTATATATTCAAATCCCCTAGAAAAGCAACAATAGCTTCAAACCCCAGGGGTTAATTAGCTTCAAACCTAAGGATTTTTAGTTTTTTGAGCATATTCTGAAGGAGTAAACCATTTAGGTTCTGGAACTGCTTTATATTTGGGATTTTTAACTAAGGTTGGTTTACCATTTTCTTCTACCACATAATAAGCAAAACCTCTCATTTTTTTCACAGCCTCATAATCAGCATGGCCAGGCAAAGAAACAGGGTCTTTTTCCTCCATATTCACCGGAGAATCATCAAATGTGACAAACCAAGTTTTACCTACGTTTGCTACCAAATGACCAGTACCAGATGGTATAAATACCTTATCTCCTGCTTTAACTTTAATTGCCACAAATGATTCAATTTCATCATCAAGCTCTTTCCCGTTTACATCCACCTTTCTTTTTTGCAGCAGCAATACCCCTTCGCCTTCGGCTACATTGTATGTTTCATCCAAATGTCCAACATGATAATGTCCATAGGTTTTAATATATTCTCCACCAACAGTGCCAGATTCCCAAACAGTAACATTAGTTTTTTTGTCTCCCCCTCTGATCATGTAGTAGTGAAACTGGGGGCCTTCTGCGTCCGGGTTCATCAACACCTCTTTCATTTTCTGATGTTCTCTTGAAGCAAAAGGTTTTAGCATATCTATACTTTTACTAAAATTTACTTTTTAAGTCAAGCATGCTATGTTAAGGTTGTGAAATCACTATCCCTAGTGTTTTTTGGAATAACATCTAATTTGGCCCAAAAATATTTTATCCCGGCTTTGTATGACATGGCAGAAAAAGGAATTTTACCAGAAAATTTGGCAATTTTTGGTAATGCCAGAACTCCCATGAACAAAGAGGAATTTGCAGCTTATATACACAAAGTCTTACATTTACCAAATGTTCATCACCAGCATTCAATACAAGAAGAGGTGTTTAAAAATTTAATTAAAAGATTCCACTATATCCCGGGTCATTTAGATGATCCGTCTTTTTATGTCAAACTGGACAAAACCCTAAGCAAATTTAATCCCTCAGATAAAATTTTCTATTTGGCAACCTATCCTGATTTATATCATCATATTTTTGAAAATCTGCAAAAGGTGGGTTTAAATAAACAAACACAAGGCTTTGTCAGGCTGATGATTGAAAAACCAATAGGGAATGATTTGAAGTCAGCCAAAAAACTAAATGAACTGCTTCTAAAATACTTTAAGGAAAACCAAATTTATAGACTAGACCATTACTTAGGTAAAGAGACTTTACAAAATATTTTAACTTTCAGATTTTCTAATGGGATTTTTGAACCCTTAATTAATAAAGATTATATTGATCATATTCAAATCACAGCATCTGAAGATTTTGGGATTGGTAAAAGAGGCGGATATTATGATCAATTGGGTGCTTTAAAAGATGTGGGACAAAATCACCAATTACAGATGTTAGCTTTTGCCACCATGGATGCTCCTTCAGAGTTCACCAATGAAGCAGTTACCAAACAAAGAATTAAAATTCTGCAAAGTTTAGTTCCTGACAGAAAAAAAATAATCTTTGGTCAATATGAGGACTATAAAATTGAACCGAATGTAGATCCTAAATCAAGTACTGATACTTTTTATGCTTTAAAAACCTTTATTAACAATGAAAGATTTAAAGATATACCTATTTATATTAGATCAGGTAAGAAATTAACCAAAACTGTCACAGAAATTTCCATTATTTTTAAAAATCCTGTAAATAGGTTATTCAAGCAACTGGATTTAGGTGAGGAACCTAATGTGTTAATTTATAGAATTCAGCCCAATGAGGGAATTGTTTTAAAAATCCTAACCAAAGTCCCAGGACATCAAGCAAAGCTAGAACCATCTTTCATGCAATTTTGCTACCGGGCAGACCCTCACTCTCATTTAATTTCTGAACCTCATGAAAGATTGCTGATGGATACAATTGCGGGAGATCAAACATTTTTTAATGATGCGCAGGAAGTAGAAGCTCAGTGGGCTTTTATAGATCCCCTCGCAGAAGCTCGGGGTAAACCCTATATTTATAAACCAGGTTCATGGGGGCCAAAAGAAGCCGATAAATTACTTGAACAAGATGGCAGAGCCTGGCTTGAACCATCAATGGACTTTTGCAGAATCTAATGCTTCTTATCAACACGTCCAAAAATAGCTAGGTATAAACCAATCAGTATCAAAACTCCTAATGCTCCAAATCCCCTAATGTAATTTTCAGGCATATTTATCTCTCTTTCTTAGAAATTATAACAGCAATTGCTAACAACAACAATCCACCAAATAGAAAACCTACCGCCAAATTTTGGGAAAAGCTACTAGATAATGATACAGCTTCTGGAACAAAAAATGCTGCTAATGAAAATAAGATTACTGCCTGAGCTATATTAGAAAAAGCTGAAGCTAGAAGTTTCCATTGTGGAAATGTAAGCTTTGGTCCTTTTATTTTCCGAAGTAAAAGGTTTATCATTTCTTCTTCACGGCGTGCTGGCCGAATTGACCTCTTAATGCTGAAACCACTTTATTTCTAAATCCATTAGGAGAGCTTTCTTCAACTTGGGCGGAATGTTCTCTTATTTTAATAGCATTTTCTATAACTGGGGTATCTATTCCCAATTCTTTTGCCACATCAACTGTCCAATCTGCTTCACCCTTAATTCTTTTTGCACCAGCTCCCCCTGAACCAATTTGTGAAGAGGTGGATTCAAGTTCAGGATCTTCTACAAAAGCCTTTTGAGCCCATCCAACTAAACGGGACTCTATCACTGAGCGGTGATTATAAATATCCAGCAATTTATTAAAGTCAAATTTAAAAGGCCCATTTTTAAGTATTGCTAACCCTTCTGCTAAAGATTCCATCATGCCATATTCAATTCCATTGTGAACCATTTTGGCAAAATGCCCTGCCCCAATTGAGCCTAAGTGTTGATAAGCATTTGGCGCAGCAATTAGTTTGGCTAAGGTTTCTATTTTCTCAAAATCCTCTTTACTTCCACCGATCATTAAACAGGCTCCAGACCTGGCACCTGCAGGTCCTCCAGATACACCAATATCCATAAAATGAATTCCTGTAGGTTTTATTTTCTCTGCTCTTTTTAGAGTATCTTTATAAAAGGAATTTGCTCCATCAATAATTAAATCTCCCTTTGAAAGTAAGGGTAAAAGTTTATCAATAAAC
>CAYMUB010000058.1:0-80178 GCA_964393545.1 uncultured Gammaproteobacteria bacterium
TTTGAATTAAAAGTAAAAATGCAAGAAGAAATAGCCAAAACAAAAGACAATGGTTCGACTTGGCTCGAACCTTTCCGAGAATTCATTGGTAGCGCACTTTCGTGCGCAAAAATCGCGCGCGCAAAAAATACATCCGAAGAAATTGCATTCTTCGGAAAAACTGTCGGCTCGAACTTCTTTTTAACCAATCGGCGGCTTGTGCCAAGTTACAATTTGGGCTTTGCAGAGCTCTGCGCGCCCCTTCCCAGCCAGAGCCAACCTTCCGTCCACTTCGCGGACTCCCATTCGGAGCGGGAGACGGGAGCTGCACCCGCGACCTTCTCCTTGGGAAGGAGACATTCTACTACTGAACTACTCCCGCAAACCTGTCTATTTTACCAAAATTGAATAAATATGATATGGTAGAATCTTTTATATGTCTCAAAGATTTCGGTCAAGGTACAAATCAAGGAAACTGGCCCGGACCAGCCGTAGAAATTTTATCATTACTATTATCCTGGTTGTCTTACTTTTATATGCAGCTTTGACTTGGGTACTCCCCTTTTTTATTAATGGTGTTGGTTTTGTCAAAGGCAGTATATCTCCTTCAAAAAAGATGGCAATAGAATCTTCTAAAAATTCTTCTTTAGCTCCTCCTGTTTTGAGTATTCAATACGAAGCTACAAACACTGCTCAAATAAATATTAGAGGATACGGTACTTCTAATTCTAAAGTTGTCCTTTTTATAGATGATGATAAAAAAGATGTTGCTGAGGTGGAATCTGATGGAACTTTTGAATTCAAAAACGTTTTGCTTGTTTTGGGTACTAACAATATATATGGTAAAAGCATTGATGAAAAAGATCAGGAAAGCAAACCATCTAAAACCATTAAAATTATCTATGACAATGAAAAGCCTACTCTAAAAATCAATGAGCCGGAAGATAGTAAGAAAATCCAGGGAGGGGATAAGAAAGTAAAAATTGCCGGCAATACCGAAGTTGGCACACAGGTTTTTATAAATGACAGTCAGGTTATAGTGGATAATGCTGGTAACTTTTCCCAAGAATCATCTTTAGATGAAGGTGACAATAATTTTAGGATCAAATCTGTTGATAAAGCAAATAATGCTACCGAGGTTTCCAGGAAAGTAACATATCAACCTTAGCTCACCCAAAATCCATTTACAAACAGCACACTAAAGATTGCCAGCAGCATTAAAGAGAGCATTTGAAAAGTCAGATTAGTAAATTTGTTTTTGGTCAAACTAACTAAAATAAATAAGGGGAATACAGGCAATAAAAATCTGGGCATAGATGCCAAAGTAGGAGTAAATAAGGGTAGTATGACAGATGCTAAGGAATATATAGAATAGGCAGGAGGCAAAAAACGGAAAGTTCTTATTGCAAAACCTAATCCAAAGATGGCAAAAATTAAATCTAAAAAAGCAGTAAAGTTTTTTTCAATAAACCCTTTTTGAGATAAACTTTTAATTGTCTCCCAAAAACCAGTAACAGGAACAGTTATATTTCTTTGCCAATGATTTTCTGCAGAAATAAAATAAAAAGGATCACCTGTAAGATTGTATAAATACCAACAGTAAATTAAAAATCCCAATGGAGATAAAAGTACAAACCAGTTTTTTCTCTTTATTCCCTGGGTTGTAATTATCTCAACAAGTAATCCCAATACCAAAGCCAAGCCTGCAAGTCTGGTGGCAGATGCCAAAGAGGCAAAAATAACTGCCAGGAATAATTTATGAGATCTTAAAAAATAAAGACTGGCTACTACCAAAAGCAAAAATAAGCCTTCTGAATAAGCTGTTAAAAAATAAAATGAGGTAGGAAAAAAGAGTAATGTTAGAATAACTTTTTCTGCCAGTTTTTTGTCAAAATCCTTTGAAATTAGTTTGTATAACAAATGTATTCCCAAAAAAGCCGACAGACCACTTACTAGAATTGCCGATATTTGGTAATTTTGGATTACTTGATTAAGCGCCCTAATTATTAAAGGATACAAAGGGAAAAAAGCATATTGAAATTTTTCACTGTACCCAAATTGAGCAATTCCAGTGTAATGTCCCCCATCCCAATTAGTCAAACTTATTAAAAAATCTCCATTAAATTTTCCAGAATGAGGAAGTTTCAAAAAGCCAAAATAAGAAACAGTTAAAACTACCAGTAACCAGATTATAAAAATAAGACTAATATTAGGATATAATTTCATCTAACTTATGCTTTTGGGTTTGATCATAACACTGGCAATTCTAACAGGTCAATTAATCAGACTTCCCTTCGGCGGGGGAGGGATTACTATGCTTGATATAGCAGTAATAATTAGTTGTCTATATGGATTGCTGAAATTTAAAAAACCTAACCAATCTCCTGCATTTATTCTGGCTATTTTACCCTTTATTTTAACAACTGTTATTTCATTGCTGTTTACCCCGTTACACTTACAACTTAATGAATACCTGGTCAGTTTTTCATATATCATTAGATTTAGTTTCTATATTCTATTTGGCTACTTAGTATATTCCGGAGGATTTAATAGTTTTCAAAAACAAATAAATAATAGTCTGATATTTTCAGGAGTTAGTTTAGCATTCTTGGGGTTACTGCAATTTATTTTTTTACCTGATTTAGGTTTTTTAACTAAATTTGGTTGGGATCCGCATTATTTCAGAACTGTTTCTACTTTCCTGGATCCTAATTTTGCCGGAGCATATTTTGTATTAACACTCATCTTGCTTATTAACTCAAAAGATGGGACCACCAAAACTATTCTTATTTTTCTGGCTTTACTAACTACTTTTTCCAGAAGCAGTTACTTAATGTTTTTAATAAGCAGTTTAACATTATCTTTTTTAAAAAGGTCAAAAAAGCTGGGGTTTTTAGCAATTTTATTTTTTTTGGTTCTCCTGCTAGGATTTCAAATTTACACCCAGATGATTTCCAAACCAAGAAACATTGACCGCAATCAATCAGCTTCTTTTAGATTAAATACCTGGCAGCAGGGAATTCAAATTTTTCAAAATTATCCTGTTTTAGGAATAGGTTTTAATGCCTATAGATATGCTTTAAAAGAATTTAATCTGGGAGATGAACAATTTCTTAATAGTCATGGTGCAGCTTCAAATGATTCTTCTTTACTATTTGTAGCTACTACAACCGGCCTACTTGGATTATTGTCCTATTTATTATTTCTGATTTGGCTGATTAAAAAAAGTGTCAGGGACAATTTTCCGTTGGCGGCAGCTGTTTTAGGATTACTTATTCATAGCATTTTTGCCAATAGTTTATTCTTTAGTCCGATACTTTTATGGTTGCTGCTGATTTATGCAGTCCCCAAAAAGTAATTTCCTTTTTTACAAAAAAACTCTCAATATAATCATCAGTTACTTTTTTACTTTTTTGAATTTCCTTTCTTTGCTTGAGAAGTTGCGGCAAATGGAATATCAGCCACCAACTAGCCATTATCGGAGGCCAAAAAAAACCATTTTTGAACTGGTAAAAAATGGTATTTAAATAGACCAAAATAATTTTTAGCCACCTGAAATTTTTAAGCAGTAATGAAATCGGGTAATCTTTAATAATTGTTTGAAACATGTTCCTAAATTGCCAGTATTCAATATACTGGGGTGATTTTTTTGCTGTTGCTTTGTGTTTGTGATACACAACTGCAGTAGGATCGAAAATTGATTTATACCCCAAAAATTGGGCTCTAAAAGCCAAGTCAACTTCTTCGAAGTACATAAAATAACTTCCATCAAACATTCCTGCTTTAATAAAATCCAGTCTTTTAAAAAGAGCAGCCCCTCCTGTTGCCCCAAAGATATATTGTTCTTGTTGGTAATTACTGCTCTCTTCCTGCCATCCAATTGATCTAGCCTGCCCTACTTCATTTATCAAGATTCCTACTCCATCAATTTTTTTTCTGTGGTAGAAGTTTAATAATTTTGAATTAACTGACATAACTTCCGGGTGGGAGCTGACACACTGTATTAAATTTTTTAGCCAATTTTTCTCAACTTCGGTATCATTATTTAAAAAAACAACATATTCTGCTGTTGAGTGTTTAACTCCTTCATTGATGGCTTTGGCAAATCCAAAATTTCTCGGTAATTTTATTACTTTAACCTGGGGATAATTTTCCGAAACAAATCCCAGTGAATTATCTATAGAATTATTGTCCACTAAAATGATTTCAAATTCTTCAAAACTTTGATTATTTAACGAATTTAAACAATCCTTTAATAACTCTTCTCCATTATAATTTGGAATAATGACTGAACATTTTATTTTACTCATTAACTTAGGATTTTTCTTTTGATGAAGATGTAAAAGATGCCAAGAGACAGCAGGTCAGAAAAAACAGTAATCCAGGCAGCCGCCCAAATTCCAAATAAAGGTATATAAATTAAGTTAAGTAAAATATTAAATCCTAAAGTAAACACAGACAAAAATAAAACTTGTTTTAAATACTTTTCTGTAGAAAACATCACTTGTACACCTGGCGAAGCCATAAACATCAAAGGAATTGATAAGGATAATATTTTAATTATATCCACTGCCTGTATAAATTGCGGCATAAACATCTTTATTGCCTGGGAAGTAAAAAGTAAAAATAAAACAGTGATGATAAAACCTACAAAGCCCATTATTTTAACACTACGAACATACAGACTCTTAATCTGCTCAATAGAATTATCATGATGAAGTTTGGACAGAACCGGAAAAAGAGCTGCAGAAAAAGCAGTTGGGATAAATGTCACAGCCTCTAAAAACCGGTAACTTACACCATAAATACCTGTTTCAAAATTACCCTTAAGATAGGACAACATTACTGTATCTATCCTAAAATAAAGCAATCCTAATATTCCCAGTAACCCGTATGGCAATGAACCTGCCAGGGCTTTTTTGATTATTGATAATTTGATTTGAGAAAAATGCACTCCTGTATGAAAAACTAACAGCAGTATAAAAGTTATGGCAAAAATTAACTGCCCCAAAATCAAAGCATTAACTGCCCCATATACTGAAAAACCATTACTTACTAAAAACAGGCCTATTGTTACTGTAGAAAGGCTGGAGACAACAGCGGCAATTGCGGAGAATTTGAGTTTTCTTAAAGCAATAAATATGCCATCAAAAGTTAGAGCAATAGTTTGTGGTAAAACTGCTAAAGAGGATAGTAAAATTATACTTACTCTCATCTTATCCTGATCAATTAAATACAAAAAAGCGGAAAAAATTCCAAAGAATAAGCAAACAGTAGTTAACCTGAGCATGAGTAAATTACAAATAATTTCCCACTTCTCTCCTTCCTCTTTGGAAATCTCTCTGATTAGGTATCTGTTAAACCCAAAATCAGAAATAGCAGCAATTATGGAAAAATAAGCCAGTCCCACTGAGAGTAAACCAAAATCATTAACTCCTAATTGTCTGGCCAAAAAAATAGTATAAAAAAACCCAATAATTTTGGTTAAAACCTGAGCTATCACTAACCAGGAAGCTTGCTTTAAAATTGCATCCACAAACTTATTCTAACAAAATAATCAGAATTTGCACTGATATTACTCATAAGATACTAGATCCCCTTAATACTTTGACTAGTAATTTTGTCCAAATTATATAAAACATATGAAGGCGCACCTTCAGGAGTTTGAAAACCAACCTCACCAGCTTCATTAAAAATTAATCCATCACATTTAAGATTTTCCATTACAAATTTAGTCCACAACCCGCTATGCAGTGGGCTGTTACATTCTTCATCTGTTAGATATGTCCGCAACATATCTCTTAAATCAAGCCCTCTTCTTACAGTTCCATTTTGATAAAAACTATCCGAAATGCCAAAGCTGACAAATTTATTATCTTTTACCACTCCCAAAGGGGATTCCTCTAGTCCCACCTTTAGTCTTTCCAGAAAAGAGTTTAAAAACTCAGAATAACCTTGTAGCGTTTCGGTAATATCCTCGACCCCTTCTGGTCTTAGCCGTCTCATCCATTCAACAACTTCTACTTTGTGTGCTTCGTAATAAACTTGCCACACATCTGCAACAGTAATAGGTACTCTTCCGTTTTTCTGGTGATTAGATCTTTGTCTAAAGTCATACAGTCTTGCTTCAGAGACATCAATTTCTTGTATATAATGTTCATCTCCTCTTCCCCTCCCTTTTCCTCTTTTGCGGGCATATGAAACTGCCTCTTCTTCAATTGTGGCATAAAAACCTGCACCCAAAGTTGCTCCATCTATGGTGTCAAGAACTTCGGAAGGGGTATCTACTATATAAAGACCCGTGTAGTCAACTGAAAAGTCTACAGGAATAGCTCTATGAGTTCCATGAAATACTTTACCGGTAAAATTTACTGGGCCAACACACTCATAATCCTGTGGGGGTAATCTATCTTTTCCTTAACCTTCTTCTGACATATTTTTTATCTAATAATCACAATAACATAAATTATCTGAAATCCTTACTAAGAATGCAAGAAGAGGGGACGGTCCTAAGAAAGATTGTTGTAGCAAGCTGAAAATGAAACACTTTAATTTCTCACCACACAAGTGGATCCGGGAAGGAAGACTATTGCATCCCAAGCTAAAATTCTGAGATAATCAAACAATGGATCTGAACACAGTCTATGGTGATACCACTCCAAACAAAGGATTTTTTGATAACTTAGGCACTCATGTTATTGATTTTATCCAGACACTGGTAGTGTTTGGGGCTGTTTTTGCTTTAATCTATCTTTTTATAGCTCAATTCCATAAAGTTTCTGGCAATTCTATGTTCCCTACTATGCACAATGGAGATTATCTAATTACTGAAAAAATAAGCTATAGACTGGGACAACCCCAAAGAGGACAAATTGTAGTTTTGAAAAATCCCAGAGATGAATCTCAGGATTTTATTAAAAGAGTGATTGCACTTCCTGGAGATACTATCAAAATTGAAAAAGAAGCTGTTTATATTAATGGGGATTTACTTAGCGAACCTTATCTTCCCTCTAGTACACCCACCCAATCTGGTGCATTTTTAACAGAAGGATCTACAATAAAAGCTGGGCCTAATCAATATTTTGTCTTAGGAGATAATCGTAATCACTCTTCTGATTCAAGAGAATGGGGCAGTATTACTAAAGAAGAGATTGTCGGAAAAGCATTTTTTAGATATTGGCCACCTCAAACCATAGGACCACTTATTAATAAATAGTTTTAGCTATTCAAATTAAAATAACCCACAATTGCCTGACGTAAGTCTTCCAAAACTGGAGTTGTTCTAGCAGGATCTCCCTCAATCAACATCTCAATCTTAACTCTTTTTCCGGTTTGAGAACACTTAACTTGTGTTTTATCAACTCTGCTGCTTAATGCTGCAGTCAAATCATTTTGCACCCGGTCAATCTCTTCAGACATAATATGCATAGTATTTACAGTTGCTCCTCTTTTAGGACCAATTCCCTGGCTAGCTCTCATCTTTCTAACCAGCTCCTCAGTACCTCTGACAGATAAATTTCTTTTTAAAACCTCTTTATAGGTATTTATAATCAGGTGTGGATCTTCTAAACCAGACAAAGCTCTGACATGTCCTTCTGTGGTAGCACCAGACATTAAAGCATCTTTTAGGGCATCTGGCAAAGTCAAAAGTCTAATAGTATTTGAAATATATGAAGGACTCTTAGAAACTCTTTCTGCAATCTCAGCATTGGTTAAAGCAAACTCTTCCATCAATCTGGTATAAGCCTGTGCCCGCTCCAGAGGATTTAATTCAACTCTTTGCACATTTTCCACAATTGCCATTTCCAGCATTCCCCTGGGACTTGTTTCACGGATAATCACCGGAACTTTAGGCAGTCCGACTAATTTGGAAGCTCTCCATCTTCTCTCTCCGGCAATAATTTGATACCCGGCTGGAGTTTTAGCAATAACCAGAGGTTCTAAAACCCCATGAGTTCTAACAGAATCAGCCAGTTCAGATAATGATTCAGGGCTTATTAAGCCTCTTGGTTGTAAGGGATTTGGCTGAAGAAGATCAATCTCAAGCTCGTAAATTTGTTCGTCCATTCTTATACTACGCTAACAGTTGTTTTATTCAATCTTTTTTTAAATTCAATCTTCCCAGATGTTATTGCAAAAATAGTGTAATCATTGCCTTGTTTAGTCCCAAGTCCTGGATAAAATTTATTTCCTTTTTGTCTGACTATGATGTTTCCAGATACTGCTTTTCCTCCACCAAAAATTTTAACGCCAAGGCGCTTTGATACTGAATCTCTATTTTTCCTGGTACTTCCTCCACCTGTTTTATGTGCCATTAGTCAGATTCTAATCCTTGTGAAAACTCAAGTCAATACTTCAACTTTTCACAGACCAAACTAAACGGGTTTGTTTTGCCCGATGTCCGGTTACTCTTCTATAATTTGCCTTGGCATGAAATTTAGCAACTCTGATTTTTTTTGCCTTAACAGTCTCCAAGTGATCCAGAATTATTTTATCCTTCAAATAAGGAGTACCCACTTCGATTTTGCCGTTTTCAGACATTAACAAAACCAAAGCTTCAATCTTTTTATCTGCCTTGCCAAGTAAATCAACCTCAAAAGGCTGATTTGGCAACACTTTATATTGTTTTCCTGATATTTCACAGATCGCATAATCTAACATGTGCTAGATTTTAACCTCTTTTTCTCCCTTTTGCAACTGATGATACAATCCCTAAACAAATAAATGTGGCGACTAAAGAACTGCCGCCATAGGAAATTAAAGGCAAAGTAATGCCGGTAATGGGTAAAATTCCAATATTCATTCCAATATTTACAAATGTCTGGAAAAGCAGCATGGAAAAAACTCCCAATATTAATAAGAAGTGGAATCTATCTTCGACTTGACTGGCAACTTTTAAACAAAATGATAGCAAGTATAAGTAAATAGAAATGATAATTAATGAACCAACAAATCCCATTTCTTCAGCAATTGAGGCAAAAATAAAATCAGTTCTAAATTCTGGTAAAAATTGTAAACGGGACTGAGTCCCCCTTCCCAACCCTCTGCCTAAAATCTCTCCTGATCCCACCGCAATAGTTGATTGGATTACATTATAACCCCGGCCTAAAGAATCAGATCCAGGCTGCAGAAATCCAAAAATTCTTTGTTTCTGATAATCATGCAAAAATAACCAACTGGTAGGAATTACCAGCATAGCAATTATTATTAAAATCAGAATTTTTTTTATGGAGATTTGTGAGGCACAAAGCATGCCAATCCAAATTGCTATCAAGGTAAGAGAAGTTCCTAAATCTGGTTGTTTAAATATTAAGACTACAAAAGGGAAAAGCCATATCAAACTTTTCAAAATATTAGTCCAAGTTGGTATATTACCCGCCCAAAATAAAGAAAGCTGCAAAATTAAAAAAGGCTTAGCAAATTCTGAAGGCTGGATATTTAAAGGACCAAGTGGTATCCATCTGATAGACCCTCTTGTTTCTACACCCAATATAAAAACAATTAACAAAGTGAGTGTAGTAAAAAAATAAAAAGGTGTGATAAGTTTTCTTAAAGAATGCATATCAAATTGTGAAACAGATAAAAAAAGTAACAAGCCTATTATTGTATATATAAATTGCTGAAGCGCTAAATCAGGGGAAGAAGAATAGATAACCAGAATTCCAATAGAAACCAGCAATAAACTAGATATTAAAAGGTGGAAATTAATTACCTTGAGCAGGTTCATTTATCTTTATTACCTCCAATTTATCTCCTTGAGCAATAGAAATGGAAGAAGTATTTAAAAGAATTTGTTTTTCAAAACTTTTTGGCCAGACAGGTGCAATCACTTTGGTCTTATTATCTAATGTTAATTTTTGTTCTTTTCTAAGCTTTTGAATTTCCCTTATTAAATCCCTGGCTTCCCCTTCCTTCGCTAGCTCTTCAGTAATTTTAGTATCTAAAATTAAATCATCTGGCAAACTTTGCTTATACTCTATTTTTTTAACATTTAATTCTTCAGCTAGGATCTGCTCTAACTCTTTACTTAAACTCTTTCCGCAGTAGGTTAAAGAGGATAATGGCTGACGGAGTTTTATATTAGCTTCTTTTCTTTTAGCATGACCCTTTTCAACAATTGATCTAACCCTACTCATATCCTCTATTAAAGTTTTATCCAGTAAAGTTTCATCTCCTTGGGGAAAAGAAGTTAAATGCACAGATATATCAGCTGTTAAGTTCTTGTATATTTCCTCTGATATAAAAGGAGCAATTGGAGCAAGTAATTTGGAATAAGTAACCAAAACTCCATACAAAACACTCAACGCAGTATTCCTTTCCTTCTCATTTTCCCTGCTGCTTATTCTATCTCTGCTCCGCCTGATATACCAGGTTGATAAATCATTTACAGCAAAGTCTTTTAAGAGTTTAACAATTGTCGAAGTATCGTAATTTTCATAGGATTTTTTAAGATCCAAAACAAGTTGAGTAAGTTTTGATAAAATCCATTTGTCTAAAATAGTTAAATTTTCTTTTGCTTCCTTAGCTTCTTTAGAATTACAATCAAAATTAAAAGAATTGGCGTAATCTACAAAATATTTATACGAGTTCCATAAAATTAACAAAAATCCTCTAACAGCATCTGGCACTCCTTCATTTGAAAAATTAACATCCTCCCCTTTCATGACAGGTGATCCAAGTAAATATACTCTTAAAGCATCTCCACCAAATTTCGACATTACTTCTTTGGGGTCTGGAAAATTTCCATAATTTTTACTCATCTTTCTGCCATCAGTACCAAGCATCACACCTTCTACCAAAACATTTTTGAAAGCAGGGGAGTCATAAATGGCAGTCCCTATTACATGTAATACATAAAACCAGGCTCTAATCTGACCAGTATATTCAGCAATAAAATCAGGCGGAAAAAAATCCTCTAATTTTAAATCTTTTTCAAAAGGGAAGTGTCTTTCAGCAAATGAGGCAGACCCTGCTTCAATCCAGGAATCCAAAACTTCAGAGACTCTTTTTGCCATTTTACCGCAACTTGGACACTTAATTTCTACTTCATCAATATCAGGCTTGTGAAGATTAATAATTTTTTTACCACTTAGATCTGCTAATTCTTTAACAGATCCGGGGACTATTCTCTGTCCACAAACACATTCCCAAACCGGAACAGGAGAACCCCAGTATCTATTTCTGGAAATATTCCAGTCAGGCGCAGCTTCCATACTCTTTTGAAATCTCCCCATTTTAAAATGTTTAGGAAACCAATTAATTTTTTCATTATTTTTGAAAAGCTGGGATTTTATTTTTTGCACATTAACATACCAGGCATCTTTTGGAGCATAGTATAATCTGGTATGACATCTCCAGCAATGTGCTACATCATGAGTATATTGATCAACTCTGTAAACTAGATTTCTAGAACTTAAATCTTCTATTACTTTTTCATTGACGTCCAAATAATTCATCCCGCCAAATAAAGGCACATGTTTTTCAATTACTCCTTCTTCGTCAATATGAAAAACCAGTTGAATATTATCTCTTTGCATAACAGCTAAGTCCTCAGCTCCATAAACTGCTAAAGTTACAATTCCTGTACCTTCATCTGATGTTACAAATCCATCACCAACAACTACAAAAGCTTGCTTACCTGGTTCTATTTTATAAAAAGTATAGTGGGGGATAAATTTTTTTCCTATTAATTTATCACCTTTAAATTCTTCAATTATTTTGTATTTGGGTTCCATCTTTAACATCTTTAAAGTGGATTTGGCCAAAATATAATTTTCATCTCCTTGGCTAACTTTTACATAATCTAATTTTGGATTGATTGCTAAGGCTGGTGTAACTATTTTATTCCAGGGAGTGGTAGACCAAGCCAAAAGATAAGTATTTTTTTCATCCTTTAACTTATATTTATAAACTGCAGTTGGTTCTTTAACAGTTTTGTAGTTTTCTTCACCATCCATGGCCACTTCAAAATTAGAAATTGGGGTAGCACAATGAGGACAATAAAGAGAAACCCGAAGGCCTTTATAAATTAATTCCTTGTCATACATCTGCTTGAATACCCACATCACAGATTCCATGTAAGACAAATCCCAAGTTTTATAAGCATTCTTAAAGTCCACCCATCGTCCTATATGATCGATATACCATTCCCAGTCTGCAGAAACATCATTTACATAACTTAAACATTCTTCAATAAATTTCTTAACTCCTATTTTACTTTCAATTTCCTTTTTACTTTTAATTTTTAGTTTATTTTCTACTTTATTTTCAATAGGTAGCCCATGTCCATCCCAACCCCAAACTCTTCTGACTCTAAATCCTTTCATGGTCCAGTATCTGCCAAATACGTCTTTAGGGATACTGGAAAGCAAAGAACCATAATGAGGACTGCCTGTGACAAAGGGGGGGCCGTCTAAAAAAGTCCATTTTTTATCTTCAGGCCGCTCTTTGATTGACCGTTCAAAAATCTTATTCTCTTTCCAAAATCTTATTAACTCTTCTTCAAGATTTGCAAAATTAACTTGAGAATCAGCTACTTTAAACTTCATGAAGATATTATATACTTTTTAACGGTTGGATCTCAAAAAAGCGGGTATTTCTAAGTCTTCTTCCTCTTCATTGGACTTTTGCTGTTCTTCTATCTCTTCAGATTCTGCTACTGTTTGTAAAGACTTTTGTGAATCATTATCAGCAGATTGAGTAGGATTTGTCCAGGAATTTGGTTGAGATTGCTGCACAGAACCTGAACCTATACCTGATCCAATATATTCCCGGAGCCTTCTTCTTGTTTCATCAAATCCTGTAGCAATTACTGAAATCTTTATTTGATCTAATTGATCTTCCTTGATAGTTGCTCCAAAGATGATGTTAGCATCTGGATCTGCAGCTTGAGCAATAATTTGAGCTGCTTCATTAACCTCTGACATAGAAAGATCAGAACCACCTACAATATTAAACAGTACCCCTTTGGCGCCTTCTATAGAAACTTCCAAAAGGGGAGAAGCAATAGCCATTCTGGCTGCCGCAGCAGCTCTGTTTTCTCCTCCTGCCATCCCAATTCCCATTAAAGCAGAGCCGGCATTGGACATAATTGTTTTAACATCAGCAAAATCAACATTAATAAGTCCTGGCATAGTAATTAAGTCAGAAATTCCCTGAACTCCCTGACCTAAGACTGAATCAGCCAACTTAAAAGCCTCTTGCAAAGTCATATTTTTCTCAACAGATTCAAGTAATCTTTGATTTGGGATAATAATTAAAGCATCAACTTTATCTTTTAACTTCTCAACTCCTTCTTCTGCCACCACCATTCTTCTGGTGCCTTCAAAAGCAAAAGGCTTGGTCACAACAGCCACTGTCAAAGCTCCCATATTTTTGGCAATCTGGGCCACCACTGGGATTGATCCTGTTCCTGTGCCTCCACCCATTCCTGCTGTCAGAAAAACCATATCAGCATCCTGTAAAACATCTTCTAGTTTTTGTGTTGATTCCTCTGCAGCCTGTCTGCCAACCTCTGGATCTCCTCCAGAACCTAAACCCCGGGTGATTGTTTCTCCAATTTGAACTTTAGTAGGAGATTGATTACCCAGTAAAGCCTGTGCATCAGTATTAATTGCCACGAATTCAACACCTTGAATTTGCTGCAAGGAAATCATGGAGTTTAAAGAATTTGAACCACCACCACCTAAACCAACTACTTTAATCTTGGCAAATCTTTGTACATCAGGCTTAATAAGCATAAAAATCTCTTTGGGCAGAATATAGCAGATTATTCTTGGTAATATCAAGACCCTAAAACTTAAGGTAAAAAGGATTTAATCAAAGCAATACCTTTTTGAATTAAACCCTTGATTGGTATGTTTCCTGAAAAGACTGGAATATGCATTGCTGCGTTATTCCTTTGTGCTGCTCCATATAAAATTAACCCTGCAGCTGAAGCAAAGGATGGTGAATCTATTTCCTCTACTAATCCTGAAAGGCCATCAATGCTTCCTGTCCGTGCTGGAAATCCTAAAACGTATTTTGCCTGATCCAAAACTCCTGCAGTTTGAGATCCACCTCCACAAAGCACTAATCCTGAAGGAATTTGTGTCCCAAAACCACTTTTTTTTAATTCTTTGCCTACAAATTTAAATATTTCCTGCAGTCTGGGCTTTATTATTCCGTCAACTACTGATTTTTTGGAAATTTTTTGAATATCTTCTTCAATTCCTAAAGATTTAATATCTAAAATTTCATCATCCTTTTTTTTGGAGTTAGTTTTTATTCCCTCTCCATCTCTCTGGTCTGCCAAAGCAGGAGCTTTTTGATTCTTACTTAAAAACAATTTTATTTTTTCCGCTGAGTCTAAAGAAATTCTCAAACCAACTGCCATATCAGAAGTAATATGCCTGGCTCCAATTGGCACAACTGAAGAATAAGCAACTGATCCATCTATAAAAATAACTACATCTGTTGTTTCTCCGCCAATATCCACTAACACCACTCCTAATTCTTTCTCTGTATCAGTTAATATCGCAAATGATGCGGCAATTCCAGAGAAAACCAATTCTGACACATTGATTCCTACCTCAGATACACATTTGACTAGATTTCTCATAGAAGTTGAAGAACCAGTTATAATGTGGGTTTGGGTCTCCAACCTTACTCCTGTCATACCAATTGGATCTTTAATTCCTTCTTGCCCATCCACAGTAAAGGCTCTGGGAATAACATGTAGAATCTCTCTGGATGAAGGAAGAGGTATTGCTCTTGCTGCTTCATTAACCCTTTGAATATCGCTTTCTTTAATTTCCCCTTCCGGTTCTGAAACTGCCACAACTGCATGCTGATTAATACTCTCAATCTGGGGTCCACCCATAGAAATATATGCAGATGAAATAGAGTATCCTGCCATCCGCTCCGAAGATTCCACAGATTCAGTTATCGCTGCAACTGCTTCATCAATATCAACTACCTGGTTTTTCCTAACTCCTTTTGAAATAGTTGAAGAAACACCAATTAAATTAATTTTTCCATTTTCATCAACAGATGCAATCAGAGTTGCAATCTTTGATGAACCAACATCTATTCCACAAATAATTTTATCCTTAGCCATAAACTACTTCTTTTTTGGGGCGAGACGTAAAATGGGTTTATCAAACCGTAAGTCGATAAACTCTATACTTTCCTTGTCTATTTTAGCTTTCTTAAAGATTAGTTGTAAAGATCCAATTTGAAGATTATTATCTTTTTCTAAACTAAATAAAATTTTAGGTTGGGAATCAGTAGGAAAGATAACTAGAGATTTGTCTGTTATTTGTGTAGTTTGAGTATCTAATCCGAAGGTTTTTATCTGATTTAAAATATCTAGAGATTTTTTTATTAAATCATTTATATTTTTTCCTAATGACAAATCTGAATCTTGTATATAAATTTGAGAATCTGAAGCTTGATTTAGATCTTTGGCAAAAATAATTTCCTCATCTGCTAAATATGTAGTTTGAACTACTTTTGCACTGGGCGTAGCAATATTTTCTAAATTTGCAGCAGCAGTTGCTACTTTATTTAAAATCAGAAGTTTAACTTTAGGTTCTCTTTCCAATACATCTAATTTAACTTTATCAGGAAAGTTTTTTGAAAAATTGATTGCTTTAACACAAATGAATTTTTCTTTGATATTTTTTATGCTATTTGTACTATCTACAAAAAGGATGTTTTTTCCAAGTAGTTTAGATACATCTTTTAATAGATCAGTATTTGCGCAATCTAAATCTTTATCAATTTCGATTTTTTTAATATTAAACAAACCAGTTCTAAAAATGAGTAGACCTAAGATTAGCAAAATTAAAATAAAACCAGCAATTGGAATTGCCAGTTTAGTCGATCTTTTTTGATTTAATTTTAATTTCTTTCTTTGAGTAAACTTTCGCATTCTAAAGCTAATCTTTTGGCAGCATCAGGTCTGATGACTGTTTTTGCATTCTTTGCTTTTTGTTTTAATTCATCCATATTTTTCAACATCAATTTTATATTCTCAAACAAAGTCTTACCTGATAATTTTGATTGAGGAATTATTCTAACCAGTCCCTGTTCTTGAAAGAATATGGCATTTTTATTCTGTTCATCTTTATACAATGGTTCAAAGGGAATAACCAAAGCCGGTTTGGAAAGATAGGCTAATTCACTCAAAGTATTAATCCCAGCGCGTGAAACTACCAGATCAGATTTTTGTAAGATTGAACCATATTCCTCCCCTATCCACTTTTTTACCAGGTACTTCCCGCCATAATCCCCTTTTTCTGTTAACCTTTCATAGTCTTTAAATTTATTATCCCCTGTTACATGAATGATCGAAGTAATTTTTGTTAATTTATCTAAAGATTCTTCAACTACTTTATTAATGATATGAGAACCTTGATTCCCACCTGTAATGAGAATTAATGGAGACTTGCCTGGAGTTTGTTTCCCTTCTTTAATATTTCTCACCATAGATCTGATAGGGTTTCCTGTAATTATTATTTTTGTTCTATCAAATCCGTTTACCTGGTTGAATGAAAGGGCAATCTTGTCTGCAAAAAAACTGCTTATTTTATTTGCCAGTCCCGACACTAAAGTTTGTTCATGAACAATAATAGGAATAGATAGCAACCAACCAATAAATACTGTGGGAACTGCCACATACCCACCAAAAGATAGTATTAGATTAGGTTTTTCTTTTAAAATAATATATGCAGCTTGAATAATTCCAATTGGAATTTTTAAAATAGAGGGGATGGTATAGATAGTAAAAGACCTTTGCAGCCTTCCAGTCATAATAGGAATATATTTTACCCCTAATCTTGGTAAAACCTGTGATTCTGCAGAAGGAGAGGAATCTCCTTCCTGAGTAGTCTGTCTGCCTACATAAACTACATTTACATCCGGGTATTTTTTTAACTCCTCAATTGTGGCGACAGCTGGCGTAAAATGCGCGCCTGTTATCAATATTTTCATGCTTCTTTATATATTAATCAATCATGAGTCTGTTTAGAAATATTCAAAAGTATTCCAACTGCTGTAAGGTTGGCAACTAAAGCTGATCCGCCATAAGAGATAAAAGGTAATGGCACACCGGTCAAAGGTAATAAAGCAATCATGGAGGATATATTTATTACAATTTGAATCCCCAACCAGCAGGTTAACCCTAAAGCCAGAATTTTTCCAAAATTATCTGGACAATTCTGTGATATCTTAAATCCCCTGAAAATCATTATTAAAAATAAGCTGAGTAAGAAAGTAGCTCCCAAAAATCCTAACTCCTCTCCAATAACTCCAAAAATAGAATCAGTTGATACTTCTGGAATATATTCAAACTTTTGTCTTGAATGACCTAAACCCAAACCAAACAATCCTCCTGATCCTAGAGCTATTAAAACCTGTGAAATATGATAAGTATATCCCTGTGGATCAGAAAAAGGATCTAAAAAAGCCAAGATTCTTTTACTTCTATAACTAGAGGTAGAGATTAAGAAAAAAAGAGTTGCCGCTACAACCGGTAAACTAACTAGAAAGTGCCAGAAAGGAGCTTTGGCAGCAAAGTACAAAAAAGCAGCTGTGGTTACAAATACAATAGTCGAACCCAAATCTTTTTGCAAAACAGCTGTCACAAATGATATTCCTCCTATCAAAATCAAAAAAGGTAATAGTTTAGCTTTCTTTTCAAAAACTGCCGATAGAAAAATTACTCCTGTCAGTTTTATAATCTCTGCTGGTTGAATTGTAATAGAACCTAACCTTAACCATCTATGCGCTCCCCCACTTGATACCCCCAGTCCGGGAATAAAAACTGCCATAAGCATCAAAAAGGATAAAAGTACCAAAGGTAAAGAATAAATTTTAAACTTCTTGTAATCAAATACAATAAAAAAGATCATGGAAAATATACCTAAAACCACCCAAATCAACTGCTGTCTAATATAGTAATAACTGTCTTTAAAATCCTTTAATCCCTGAATAACTGAGGCATCATAAACCATGATTAAACCAAAAACTACTAAAATTAAAATACTTACTAAAAGGGGTAAATCAACTCCTGTTTTTTGCGTAGCATAAGAAACTTTAAGATTTCTCATTTTGAAAGAAGGGCTATCCAAAGACCAAGTATGGCAAATAGCCCTTGCGCTAACCAGAATCTGGCAACTATTTTTGGCTCTTCCCAACCAATATATTTAAAGTACATATGTAATGGTAAAACAGGCAGAATTTTTCTTTTGAATATTTTTTTAGAAAGAATTTGAAGCAATGAGGAAACAATAATGATAACAAACATTCCTCCAATAGCAGCTAGAGCTAGTACTTTACCAGTAAGCAATCCAACTACAGCCAGAGTGGCGCCAAAGCCAAAAGCTCCTGCATCACCCAAAAAAATCCTGGCCGGCCAGACGTTGAAATAAAGATATGCAAAAAGTAGTCCAATCCAAATTCCAATAAATGAGGCCAGCGTTAAATCTAAAGCTTGAGAAGTAAGAGCCAAAAAAGCAAATAAGCAGATTAATAACAGGCCTGAGGCCAGCCCATCCAGTCCATCTGAAATATTATAGGCATTAGCAAAAGAGATTATAATAAATGCAGCCAAAGGTATAAACCAAAAATTAATAACAAAATTCCCCAAGCCCGCTATGTAAAAATTATTCAAACCCGCCCAAAAATATAACATGGCAGCGATGGTAAAGGCCAAAACAAGCTGAATAATAAACATTTTTCTCCTGCCCAAACCTAAAAACTTCCCTTTTCTTCTGGTTAGAATAAATTTAATATCATCAGATAATCCCAAGAGACCAAAAGATACCAGAGTAAAAAGCAGTATCTTCAGACTAATTTTATCAATAGAAGAGTTTAAAAAAGCATATCCAACACTTAAAACTACCAGAATTAAGATTAATAATATTCCACCTCCTGAGGGAGTATCTTCATCTTTTTTCATTAATTGATCATGAATTGGAGTTTCACTTATTTTTAGAGCAGCTTTTTGTTTCTTTTCAAATCTGTGTTTTAAATAAAAAAGTAGATCAATAAAAGGCACCATGAATATACTGGTGGTGATAAATGAGAGTAAAACTAAACCTAAAAGTTGCGTCATTGTTTTTTAGCTATTCTTTTAACTACTTCATCAAGTCTAACTGCTTTTGAACCCTTTATCAAACATACATCACCTTTTCCTAATATTTTTAGCAACTTACCAACCAACTGAGAATTTTGCAGATTAGTCTGTAATTTTTCATCCCAAAATCCTAAACTGAGAAGTTCATCAGCTATTATTTTTGTATCACCCTGGCCTAAAATTACTAGATCAATTTTTTCCTTATATATTATTTGAGCAATCTGCCTATGTAAGGCATCAGAATATTTACCAAGTTCTTTTATTTCCCCCAAAACTAGGATTCTACGTCTGGCTGGTACTTTCAAAAGTGTATCTATAGCAGCTTCAATATCAGAAGGTGAAGAATCATATGAATCATCTAAGATAATCGAACCATTTGGACCCAGGATTGCTTGCAACCTGTGTTCTTGGGGTAAAACAGACTCTAAAGCAATCTTTATTTTTGTCAGAGGAATATCACAAGAAACTCCCAAAGCAGCAGCAGCCAAAGCTGGATAAACCTGGTGTTCTCCCAGGAGTTGATAGTTTACCTTGACTCTTTCAACTCCTAAATTCAATTCAAATGTAGTTCTAAAATCTTCAATTTTAATATTATCTGCCCAAACAGTACATTTTTGGGGATCAGTACCGAAATAAATAATAGTTCCTTTACACTTATCTGCTAATTTTTTGGAGTTTGGATCATCCCAATTCAAAATAGCCACCCCGTTTGCAGGAAGTTGTTCTATTAATTTACCCTTCTCATCCAGTATTTCATTTAAATCACTTAAAGATTCAGAATGTGGATATGAAATCTTGGTAACAATAACTGTATTGGGTTTAACTTGTGATAAATAAGAATCCATTTCTCCTTTATATTCAATCCCCATCTCTAAAATAACTTTCTTAACTTGGGGAGAAAGTTTTAACAAAGTTTGGGGAATATTGGACATAGAACTTGAGTTAGAAGCTGTTGTAATGGTTTTAAATCTTTGTGACAGAACAGCTAAAGAAGCTCTTACACAAGTAGTCTTACCTATTGATCCAGTTACACCAATAAATAAACTTTTAGAATATAACTTGGTATATTGCCTGGCCAGATATGTTCTTAGAATGTTTAGAGGCTGATCCACAGTCTACTTCTCAATTCTCTCAATTTGAGCCCCTAGAAGCTTAAGTTTACCCACTACGTCTTCATATCCTCTCTCAATCAATTCTGCCTGATTAATAGTACTCTTACCTTTAGCAACTAAGGCCGCTAAGACTAAGGCCATTCCTGCTCTAATATCTGGTGTTGCAAGTTTTGTCCCTCTTAATTTCTTTGGGCCCAAGACAAGTACTCTATGTGGATCAGCTAGAATAATCTGAGCTCCCATAGAAATTAATTTATCTATAAAAAACATTCTTGATTCATACATCCAATCATGACACATCATCATACCTTTAGATTGAGTAGCTAAAACTATTGCCACGCTCATCACATCTGTGGGAAATCCTGGCCAAATATTTGTTACTAATCTTTGAGGTGATTTTAAGCTTGATGCGGAAAAGGTAAGATCATTCCCTACATTCCCTACTTCTATTCCAAATCTTTTTAAAGGGACTAAAACAGGATCCAGATCAGTATTATCCAATCCTGTCACTTTTACTTTCCCCCCAGTGACAGCAGCTGCTATAGCATAAGTTCCTACCTCTAGATAATCTATTCCCAGCCTAAATCTCGTTCCATATAATTTTTCAACACCCTCAATAACCAGGGTATTTGTTCCAATCCCTTCAATTTTGGCACCCATTTGGGTTAACATTTTACATAAATCTACTACATGAGGTTCTATTGGACAATTTTTCAAAATTACCCTTCTTTCACCCAAAACTGAGGCAATAATTAAATTTTCAGCAGCTGTGACTGAAGCCTCTTGTAAGAAAATGGTGCAATCTTTGTTATGTTTAGTATCTTCAGCAAACTGCAAAGTTAATTTTAAATTATCTCTTTTATAAGATGCTCCTAAAGCTTTAAACCCTTCTATATGAGTCTCAATACTTCTTTGTCCAATAATATCCCCACCTGGATGATAAAAATTAACTTTTCCTTTATTGGCTAAAACTGCGCTTACTAAAAGAATTGATCCTCTAAGTTTAGTCATTAAATCCCGGGGTAGGCTAAATTGTTTAATTTCTTGTGCTTTAATTGTTAAAGTATTTTTATCAAAAACTGCATTAACACCCAGTTTCTTTAGAATTTGTACTAAAACTGCGGTATCTGCAAGTTTTGAAACATTTTCTAAAACCACTTCCTCGCAAGTAAGTAATGCGGCTGCTACACAAGGGAAGACTGAGTTTTTATTCCCTGAAATCTTGATTTCACCTATTAATTTTTTCCCACCTTCGATAATATATTTCATTTCAAACTCTATATTTTTGACTTAATTCTAAAAACACCTGATAAAATTATATGTTTCTTTAAACTTAGTTCTTTTGGTTCAATATCCCAAATATTAGACTTTAGATCTAATACTTTAATACTTTTTGTAAGTCTTTGCAAAAAATTATTTATTAAAAGGTTGCCTCCAATGCTTCCTGGAAAATTTGACAATTCATCAGATTGTAATCCTTGAGTGTCTAAAAATTCCGCAAATTTTTTCATACTCATACCTGATTCTACCTCAATTAAAGCTTCTTCAATTCCTATCCCAAGTTTGGAAACCCGTCCTTTAACAGAAACTGTCTGAATATTTTTTGTTCTATTTTTTATCACTAGTCCCTCAAATCCTAAATCAGACATCAGAATTTTACTGCCTGTACCAAATAAAAAAAATGGTAGATTTAATTCTCTACACATGCTTATTGTCTTAATCAATTCTCTTGTCGTAAAGGCAATAAAAAATAATTTTGCAGAGCCACCAACCTCTAAGGCAGTATAGTTTTTGATTGGTTCGTTAAACTTAAATTTGTCAGATCCTATTGAATCAACAATTAACTTAAATTTGCTATCCATTCAAGGCCCTTTCAACTGCTTTAAAGTCTGACCAGGGAATTTCGCGGCCATGATAGTTCATAGATTCCTCATGTCCTTTGCCGAATATCCCCACAATGTCTCCCTTTTTTGCCAAAGATATGGCAAACTCAATGGCTCTTTGTCTGTTAGACTGTTTAAATAAACTTTGATTATCTTTTGCGCCAGCTTCATAAGCTCCTTTGGCAATTTCTGCCATTATCTTGTGGCTATCTTCAAATCTGGGGTCTTCATCTGTTAACACCGTGATGTCAGCAAGTTTGGCAGAAATTCCTCCCATAATTGGTCTTTTTCCTAAATCTCTTTGGGAAGCTGCACCAAAAACAGAAATTAATTTTCCAGATCTATTTTGGGAACGAAGAGTAGTTAGAACCTTTTCTAAAGCATTAGGAGTATGGGCAAAATCCACAAATACTCTTATCCCTTTTTTATTTTTTACTTCCTGCATTCTACCGGTTAAACTCTCAAAGTTTTCCAAAGAAACTTGGGCAATTTTCCTGTTTACATTCAAAACAAAAGCTGTAGCCAGAGCAACCAAAGCATTTTCAATATTAAAGTCTCCTGGAATTTTTAAGTTTAGTTTAAGATCTTTTTGGTTAAAATTGCCTTTATTCAGTCCAAAAGTTATCACCTTACCTAAAGTTTCCCCAACCAGTTTAATATTTTGATTAACTATGGCGGATTTGGCGTTTTTAATAAACTTAAGTTTGGTATTTTTATAGCTATCAAAAGTTTTATGATAATCTAAATGTTCGCGGGTAATATTGGTTATTACCCCCACATCAAATTTTATTCCCCAAAATCTAAATTGATCTATGGCATGTGATGTAACTTCCAAAACTAAATACTCATCTCCATTCTGCTTTGCAGAATTTGCTAATTTTTGTATCATAAAGGGATCAGGACTGGTTACATGAAATCCCGTTTGATAAGTTTTTCCTGCAATAATAGCATTAATTGTTGATACCATAGAAACTTTTTTTCCTGCTGCTTTTAAAATCTGGTAAATCATATTTGTGGTCGTTGTTTTCCCATCTGTTCCAGTAACACCTATAACAGTCATTCCCTTTGTGGGAAAATCATAAGCGGTACTAGCCAAAAATGCCTTTGGCCTGTGATAAAAATTATTTACTACTCTCTGAGATAATATTGATTTTAAAACCTTTTTAAGCATTGGGGATATTATATCAAGTTACTCCCCCTATTGGGAACGATCCTCGGATTGACAAACAATATAGTATGTAATACGATACTTATTATCTACGGTGAATATAGTGATTAAGAAATTAGTTTGGGATGAATGGAATGTAGCACATATCGCACACCATGAGGTTTTACCGGAGGAAGTGGAAGAGGTATGTCGGGCAACATTTGTTGCCTATGAAAGCTACGATGAGAGATTTGAGATTATTGGATCAACCAAACAGGGAAAAATTCTATTGATTGTCCTCGATCCTGAGAGAGCCGAAGGAGAGTACTACGTAGTAACCGCTCATACGGCAAATAAAAAAGATCGGGCGCTATATAAATTGAGAATAATAAATAAGAAAGAAAAAGGAGGTGGACAAAATGACGAAGCAGAAAAGTAAAATACCGATATTTAAAAATCGTCAGGAATTGGCAGCGTTTTGGGATACACACGATGTTGCAGATTTTAAAGATGAGCTAAAACCAGTTGATATCCACTTTGATCTGGGAAAACCCAAGGAAGAAACGGTGATGTTCCGATTAGACAGAGGAGTGAAGCAGTACCTTGCTCAGCTTGCAAGAAAGAAAGGGTTAAGTACGTCAAGTTTGCTTAGGATGTGGATTATGGAAAAATTTCATCAACTGCAGCAAGCGCACTAAATCAGTTTCAAAAAGGAAGGTTTTAATAAAAGGTAAGAAGCAGCTTTTGGATCAAATAAATTCAATACTTTAACTAAAAAGAAATACTTAAGGAGAAAGATAAAACTATGATTAATCTAGGCTGTTGTAACAATAAAATCCAGAACCGTCCCCATTTTATTACTCACTGGGAGCTATTTTGTAATAGGTAAATAGTTGTTTGGCAATCTCAAAAAAAGTTGGTGCTGCTGTCTCTGCTCCATAAATTGAAGAAGAGGGTTGATCGTATCTAACCAGCATGACAAATTTTGGATTATCTGCCGGGGCAAATCCGACAAAAGAAGCAATAGTTTTATTTGGATCATAATGACCGGCGACTGGAATTTGAGCTGTTCCTGTTTTACCTGCTATTTTAAATCCTTTTGGTTTAAAAAACTTAGCTTCCCCCTCATCAATTGCTGCCACCATCATCTCTTTGATCATTTCAGCTGTAGACTCTTTAATAACTTGTTTTACTATTTTAGGTTTTATTTCAAAAGTATTTTTATTATCTTTAATCAATCTGACAATATGCGGCTCCATTAAACTACCATTATTGGCAATAGCTGATACAGCAGTTATCATTTGAATCGGGGTAACAGCAATTCCCTGCCCAAATGAAGCTGTTGCCAAATCAATTTCTCTCCATTCATTTTTGGGCCTAATGTCTGGAACAGATTCATCTTGTAAATCTATATTGGTTGGTTTGTTAAAACCAAAGTTTTCCAGGTATGAATAAAACTTATCCAAACCTAATTTTTTCCCAACAAATACCATCCCGGTATTATCTGAATGAATTATGACATCCTTTAGAGTTGTGTTTTCATAAAATTTATCATTCCAGGTTCTAATTAAAAATCCCCCCAAAGAAATAGGTCCTGAGCAAATATCGCATTTTGTATCTGGCTTAACTAAATCTTCATTTAATGCAGCTGCCATCACTAAAACCTTAAAGGTTGATCCTGGTTCATATTGGTCTGCCACTATGGGATTTTTGTAATATTCCTTGGGGAAATTAGAATAATTCTTAGGATCATAGTTAGGAAACACAGCTAATCCCAGGATTGCCCCTGTTTTAGGATCCATGACAATTACTGATGCTGCTTTGGCTCCATATTTTTCTATTCCTTTCTTTAAACTTTGTTCAACAATAAACTGAACTGACCTATCAATGTTTAAACTCAAATCCTTACCATTTTTAGCGTTAGATGATAAAAAATTCCCAATCATGATAGGTAAACCAGTTGCATCCTGTTCATGCCTTAAAGAACCAGATATACCTCTTAACTCTCCGTCATAAAACCCTTCTACTCCAAAATATCCTTTACTTTCTCCTTTAGAATCAAAGCCCACAAATCCTAATAAATTAGCAGAAGATGATCCTTCCGGATAAAACCTGCTGTTGGTTTGGTCAAATCCAATTCCAGATAAATTTAAATTTTCAATTTCTTTCTTCTTATCAAGAGTAATTTCTTTTTTTATAGACACCCAAAATAAATCCGAAGAGATTCTATTTATTATTTCTTTGGCTAGATCATCAACATCTCCACCTTCTTCTACTAGTGCTTTAGCAAGTAAATATCCTGTAGTTACTCTTTGTTCTTTAGTAATTAATTTAGGTTGGACAAAAAGAGTGAACGAAGGGTTATTTGATGCTAAAATTGATCCATCAGTGAAAAAAATATTTCCTCTTAAAGCCCCCACTTTTACATTTGTAAAATGCTGTCCTTCTGCTTGTGCTGTCAAATACTCAGCCTTTACTGCTTGCCAGTAAAATAGCCTTATTATAATGATCAGGAAAAATATCAGAAAAAAAGATTTTATACAAAATATCCGCATCTTTAGCGGATATATTGTATACCCAAAGATGGAGTAAATCCAAGCTCTGCGCTTTTTGAGGCAATGGTTTTTAAAGAAGAATTCAAGGCTACTTCATTTTCTAAAATCTGATTTTCCATCTTTAGATTTTTTTCCAAAACTGACAATTTTTCATATTTTTCTCCATAAGCAATCACTGTATTACTAACCCAAATTTCAATTAATGTTAGGGTAAACAAACTAATAATAGTCAGGATAATAAACTTTTTAGGAAATTTTCTTTTTTGTTTCTCTGATTCAAATTTTTTAATAATCATGTTTTTCTAAATATTCTTAATTTTGCTGACCTGGACCTGATGTTTTTTTCAACTTCTTCGTCTTTGGGTGTAATTGGTTTTTCAGTTAAAACTTTACCCCAACTTTTCTCTTCCCACTCTCTAAAAGATAATTTAACGATCCTATCTTCAAGTGAGTGAAAACTAATGACACTAATACAACCATTTTTTGCTGTTAAATCTATTACTTGCTTTAATCCTTCCCTTAAAGCATCCAATTCATCATTCACTGCTATTCTCAGTGCCTGAAATACCCGGGTAGCCGGATGTATCCCTTCCTTATTACCTCCCACCACTCTCTCTACAACCTTGGCCAGTTGTGTTGTAGTTGAAAAGGTTTCTACTTCACGGGCGCGCACCAAAGCGCCAGCCAAATCCCAAGAATATTTTTCTTCACCAAAGTTGTTAAATAATTCATATAACTCCTTTCTTGATAAGATCTTTATTAAATCCAAAGCCCTGACATTTAAGCTTGGATCCATTCTCATATCCAAAGGCCCATTCTTTGAAAAAGAAAAACCTCTTTCCCCAGTCTCAAGTTGCAGACTGGAAACCCCCAGATCAAATACCACACCTTTAAACTCCTGATCCAAAAGTAAATTTTTAAGATCTCTAAAATTACCTTTAATTAATCTAAACCTATTCTTATCTATCTCCGCTTTTTCAAATCTTTTTTCCACTCTCTCTAAAGCCTGGGGATCAACATCTATTCCAACAACATTTCCTCCTAATCTTAAAATTTCTAAACTATGTCCCCCATCACCCAAAGTACAATCCAAATACCATTTCTCTTTTTCAACCTTTAAACTATCTATTACTTCTTTGAGAAGAACGGACCTATGATATCCTTCCATTGCGGTACTCTCCTTCTATTATTTTGATATGTTTTTCCCAAAGTTTTAATTCCCAGATTTCAAAATGATCTCCTGCGCCAATAATTACTACTTCCTTTTTAACTTGAGCAAAATCCAACAGGTTAGATGGTATGATAATCCTACCTTGACCATCCAACTCCACAGATTCACTTCCCGAAAATAAATACCTTCTCAAAAATCTGGCCCGTTCTTCTGTTGCAGAAATCTCCAGTTGCTTTTGTGCCTCTTTTTCAAATTCTTTTACATCAAATCCCCAAATGCAACTTTCAAATCCCCTGCTTAAAATAATTTCTAAACTTGTCAGTTCTTGCCTAAATTTACGCGGCAAGACAATTCTTCCCTTTCCCGAGAATTTTGTCTGATATTTACCCAAAAACATGAGGTCATCCTCTTTTCTGGGCAGATATCATGAGGCTTTCACCTCTTTTCACCATCTGTAACCATTCTCCGCCATTTTAATATTATTTGTCAATAGGTAAGATGAATCTGATCTCAAGAAATGTTATTATTCACCCTGTGAGCAAGATAAATAATATTGAACGTTTTGGTTACCACCAGGATGGATCATTTGAATCACTTGGGACAGCAGCACTTAAACTTCGTTTATCTGCTGATAAACCTATAACAAAAGCAGTTCCTCCTGAAATTGAACTTCAAATCTCCAGAGGTATACTCACACCTACTGATACTGAATATATAAGAGCCATTTTGCAAAGGACTCCTGAAGTTGCCAGCAGTGCAGGCTATCTTTTGCAGGGAATTGAGACCCCAGCAGCTAGAAGAAAAATTGCAGAACGTAATTCTCAAGCTCATATTGACCTGGGTCAGCTACTAAGTCCCTTTTCTGAAAAAGAGAAGGCAATTCTTACTCAAAATTTAGGTGAGTTTCAGCTTACTGACGGCTGTACTGTGGGCTGTGCCTGGTGTGGTGTAAATGCTTTGAGGAGAACAACAACCGCCTTTAGTTTACAGTCAGTTGTCAAATTTGCCCATGAGTATGGAAACTTATCAAAAAATGCTGGTCTATATTCAGCTTCTGACCCTTTTGATTGGGTTGAAGGAGATTATACTTATTTAGATATTCATGCAGTTTGGGGAATCTATAGCAAGTCAGAACCATTTGTTAGCACCGCTGTCCCATTGGGAACAGAATTTTCAATATTAAGATTTGTAGAAGCACAGTATGAAGCGTTAAGAAAATCTTCCATTTTAGATGGAAGCAATTTCAGATTTTCCCGGACTGATAGAAATGCAGAAAGAGTTGATCAGATGCTTAATATACTTCGGTTAAGAGGACTTAATGAAGATTTTCTCAATACGATTAGGATCAGCGACGTAAGTGATAAGAAAGTTGCTCATATAGGCTATTTTATTAATCATCGAGATAGAGATGATATTTACGATAATCCCGGAATTACATGTAAAGACTGCATTGTCATTACCCCATCAGCAATTCGAGGAAAGACAATGGAAGCATACACAAAAACAAGCCCAAAAGGTATGCGGGAATGGACAATAGCTCCTGGAGAAATGCAGGTTCCAGTCTATAGAATAAGACAAGACTATTATGGTTCTGACTTTGCAGAAAATCAGGATGTAGGAACAGTACCTTTTTCCATTTTGCCCGATGTTAAAATTCTTCATGTAAAAGATGGTGAGGTTGTAGATGAAGAAGTAGTACGATCAATAGGTAGGACTGCTTTAGCTTTTTGTTTCACTGCTTGGAATATGCATGATCTTGGTGCAAAGCTTACTTCAGATCAGGTAGATTATTTCCTAAATAATTTCCCCGGAGGATTAAGATCTATTGAGAAACATCTTATTGATTTTGAAAGAAGATATCTTACGATGAAAGATGAATCAACTCCTCTACTTGATGATCCAAATCAAATAGCTATAAAAATTGCAAGGGAATATGAAAGCATGACTCGTGGAGAACTAAGAAACGCAAAAAAAGCAGTAGAAACACTTAAAAAAAGAAGAAGAACTTTCTTAGGTTTACAAACCCCTATTCCTTATTATTGATAAACTACTTCCTAGGGATTAAGACTGTAAATATGCCTGCTCCATCTGATTTGGCAGATAATTTACTTCCATCTATTTTTGTATCTAATTCCTTCCATTCACTTTTGTTGGGATTGTATCTATATATTTTGGCATCTGAAGTGGGATTTTCTGCTAACTCTATTGTAATTGCTCCTCCAGGTAAATCCTTAGCCAAAGGAATATTCAATGAATAAACCTTACCCAATATAGATTTACCTGAAGGAAGTTTTGGTAAACCTGTTAAATCATTAATTATGGAAAAACCAACATTTGATAAAGCTGCTCTGTCAGCATCTACTTTATAAATTAAATGTCCGTCTCCTGAGGAAAGTAAGCCCAATGCCACATCTGGTTGTTGTAAATGCCATTGAGTATTCATTTTGTAAACATTATTCCCTTTTTTGATGTGTAAAGTTAAAGTACCGTTTTCTACGCCTTTATCATATTTACAAACATTTTTAGAACAGGTCCCAAACAGGATTTCCTGCTCATATTCACCTTTTTTTTCTTTTGCATCAATTGTACCCACTACCCCTCTATCTATAGTGCCTGCCTTTGACTGTCCCTCTCCATCCTCTGAGATCTTGTTACCCTTAACTATAATTTCATCAACTTTGCTGGTATAGGCCAGCTCATATGAAATAGCATCATAGCTGGAAGTTCTTTTTAAATTTAAAATAACTGCATTACCATCACGCCTGGGAGATAAAATTGCATACGGCCCTTCACTGTCAAAGGTTAAACCAACCTCCTCAACAGGGACTGTAGGTTTGCCAGTAAGTTGCACAGCAGCGAACCAACCCAAAATCCCTAAAATCAAAAAACCTGCAGCCAGCATCACAGTTATTTTATGGGATTTAATCCAGGCAGTTATATTTTCCACTTAGGTATATATTTTATCAGATAAAAAGGTAGACAAGTCAACTATCTTCACCCTGTCTTGTTTGGCAGTATCTCTATTTCTCACAGTTACCATTTGATCTTCTAATGTTTGAAAGTCAACTGTGATGCAAAATGGTGTTCCAACCTCATCTTGAGATGCATATCTTTTACCAATATTACCTCTGGCATCCCAGGAAGTTGTAAAACTCTTTTTTAAAGTTTGATATACCTCCCTTGCCTTATCTATTAACTCGGGTTTATTGGCAAGCAAGGGAAAAACAGCTGCTTTGTATGGTGCTAGTTTTGGATTAAGTTTTAGAAAAATTCTCCCCTCTTCTTCTCTATAAGAATCAAGTAACACCACCAAAACTGATCTATCAACCCCCCAGGTTGGTTCAATTACATGAGGAGTAAATTCTTCCTGAGTCTCTGGATCCTTATATTTTACATTATGATTTGTTAGATCAAAATCTCCCCTGTATGCCAATCCGTATAACTCGCTTGTCCCAAATGGAAAATCATACTCAAAATCAATGGTTCTTTTAGAGTAATGAGCCCTCTCTGTATCTCCAATTTCTTTCTCATGGACTTTGCTTATATCTATTCCTAAATCTTCTTTAATCCAGGATAAAATCTCTTTTCTCCATATTTCAAATGGACCTTGCCAGTCTGCCTCATTTTGTGGAGGGGGAATAAAATATTCAATTTCCATTTGTTCAAATTCTCTGGTCCTAAAAATAAAATTTCCCGGAGTTATTTCATTTCTAAAAGCCTTACCAATTTGAGCAATTCCAAAAGGCAACCTTAATCTTTGAGTATCTAATATATTTTTAAAATCAATGAAACTTGCTTGAGCTGTTTCTGGTCTAAAATAAGCAATATTGGCTGACTCCTCTGCAGGACCAATAAATGTTTTAAACATTAGATTAAACATTTGCTCTTTTGTAAAAGAATCTTTTTCTCCGCAGTTTGGACAGATATTTTCTTTTATATGATCTGCCCTAAAACGGGCATGGCATTTTTTACATTCCACTAAAGGATCTTGAAAATTTGCCACATGCCCTGATGCTTCCCAAACTTTAGGATTCATAATTAATGCAGCATCAAGTCCTACAATATCATCTCTCAAATGCACAAACTTTTTCCACCAAGCTTGTTTAATATTATTTTTAAGTTCCACCCCTAAAGGACCATAGTCCCAAGAATTGGCCAGCCCTCCATAGATCTCAGAACCAGGAAATATAAATCCCCGGCGTTTGCATAAAGCCACAATTTTTTCCATCAAGTCATTCATGATAATTTCTTTAAAAACTGTCTGCTTTTTAAAGCTCCTTCAATTACTCTTTCTAAATAATATCTCAATACGCTCTCAAGTTCCATAGCTTCTTTCTCATTTATTTTTAACTGCTCAATAGAATCCCAAGACATACCTTCCAAATCCCTTAATATATTCTTCACATTTAAGCTTACACTTTCCAGGTGTGAATCTAAACTTTCTTGGAAATTGGCAAAACCCATCAAAGATAAAATCCTTACCTCAAAAGCTCTGATAAAAATCTGTCTTGGTTTTTGTTCTAATTTTTTTAATACTTGAGTCAGATTAAAATACAGATTAGAACTTTCTTGGTTTTCTGCAGTTAATTTATCAACTAATTCTAAAATGTGGAAAGACACAGTTGATAAAGTTAAATCTTCTTTAAGCTTTGAGTAGGTATCTAAACTTACTGCCTCAGTTAAAATAGGCATGCCTTTGGTTTGATGTAAAAAAATAGATACTCTATTAAGCAGTTCAACATTCCCTGCTCTTCTTGAAGTAATTCTCCTAACTCCTTTTGCCAAAATAGAAATCTTCCCTCTATCTTTTGAAAATACAGTTAATATTCTATCTGCTTCCCCAAAATTCCTTCTCTTGAGTACTATCCCTTCTGTCTTAAATCCTCTCATGGAAGGGATTTATAACTTTAAGTTCAGATATTTTTTTAAAATCTCTGATATTATCTGTTGCGATTACATTTATGTCATTACTCAACGTTGTTGCCACTAAGTAGGCATCGAATATTTCATCAGCTGAAAGTTTATACTTTTTAATCAATTGTAAAGCGATTTGATGTGTACGATAATCTGGAGAAATTATTCTGCAACTTTTTAATATACTTTCCACCACCTCTATGGCTTTATTTATCTTCATAGGCGAGGGAAATTTTGGATGTGTAAGCACTCTGAGAGTTTCAAAAATGTTTTGATGGGCAACTTCCAAATTCCCGGTATTCTTTTGTAAAAAGTTTTGGGCCTGTTTATGTTTTGGAGAGGAAATATTGATTGAGTAAATTAAGATATTTGAATCAATCAGCATTTTTTTAAGGCTTAGGATAGTAATCCGCCCGCTTAAGGTTATCTAACGGTTCTCCTAAATCATGAGTCTTGAAAACTATTTTCTTGGCTTCTTTTTTAGCCTCGTTTTCTAGATAATATTCCAAAGCGCAGTTAAAAACCTGCTGCAGGGTAACATCATCTTCCAAAGCTTTATGTTCTGCGCCCTTTTTCAAGTTTTCCTGAATCCGGAGAGTAGTTCTTACTAACATATAGATTAATTTTGTCATATATATGACAAAGTGTCAACAACTAAATTTACGGAAGAAATTTAGGAGGCTGGGATATTTCCTCTATTTTCATAAACTCTATTACTCCTCTTTGTACCCACCAATCATCTGCTCTTCCAGAAAATTTAGCTCCTAAACCAAAGTATCTAACATCCCCAGTTGCTATTTTAGTCACTCTTACTAAACCTGCCCTAATACCAGGATTGCCCAGAAGATCTTGATCTCCCCAATCTCTAGAACCAACCTTCATACGGAGTAAATTACCATAGTCTGCAGCAACAGCTATTTCATCACCAGGTTTGCGAGGACTTTGCCATTTAGGTAATCCTGTTTCCTCATCAACTGTTAGAGCCTCAACTGCATATCCTTCCAGAGTAGCTGCATGTACTTCAGTATGACCAGTTGAGGATTGGCTTACAATAAACCCTATTCCAGCTTTAGGAAGATCAGTCCTCTCATCATCTTTAAATCCATTATTCCATCCACCAGGAGCTAAAGGAAGCCGCCCTATATGAACAGCGTTAAGCGGTAATTCGGATCCTGGAATAGGAATTATTTGCCCTACCCCTTCGGCTCTTAGAGCAAGTTTACCGGACATTCTAGTAATTTCACTTTCTAAACTCATTTTGTGAATTTTAGCAAAATACCACCTAAAAATCAACCCATAGTCGTCCGCGGTATGTTTTAAAAATAAGATAATTCAGAAATTGAATTTGAATTCTTTGTCAGTTTCTAAGTTAAGATCAGCTTTTTGAGAACCATTGATTTTAATTTTATAGTGAAAATCTTTTGCTCCAGGTTGTTTTTGAATTAATAATCTATATTCTCCCTTTGGTTGATAAGGTAGTTCATATTCCACTTCCAGTTTCCTGCTGTTTTGAGGCCTGACTTGTATAAAGGCTTCAAACACTGTTTTATCTAAATCCTCTATAGTGGTAACTGGATCTTCAGATCCTTTGGATGAAATTAACTTACTCCCTTTTGGCACATAAAATCTGACATAATCTCTATTAATTCCATTTAACCAAGTATTAAAACCCTGTGGATTTTTATACTCTATAGAGATTTTCTTTTTGACAGTTCCATCTTTTTGAATATCAATTTCTTGTGTAACTGTTTGTTCTACATAAATATTAGACTTCCCTCCGGCAAAATTAGCATCATTGATATGCAAATAGTCCTGCCTGCCGGCAGGCAGGTCACTATCAAATTGTTTTATTTCTCCAGTCCAATTTAATTTAGATAAAGCTTTTTGACTCTTTTCATCATGCATAAAAAACATTATATGCTTATTATTTGCCAGCCTGGCAACAGCCTCAATAAGTTGCGGTAATTTTTCAATATCTGCTCCTACTGATCTGGCTAAAATCTGCTGCATTAATACTCCTAAAACTGCTTTCCTATCCTTTTCTCCTTTAGCTGCTATCTCGGCATAAGATTCAAGTTCATAAATTACATTTGGGCAGTTACATCTTTTATCAATCTCTGCTGAATATCTGGTTCCATAAACATCAATTGGCCCTGTCACTTCTATTAGTTGCTCAACCACTTGAGTGTCTATAAAAATTATTCCGTCAAAAGGCAGACCTTCTCCCAACATCTGATACATTCTCTCAAACTCTTTTGCAGAAGTTGGAACATCAGGAGAGATATTTGAATCCCTCATGCTCCAGGCAGATCTTACTTTCCCGGTAACTTCTGGAAGATATTTTACTATTGGGGCTGGCGGGGTTAATGGACAAATCTTGGTTAGACAAACATGTAACAGTTTTTCATCCAGTCTATAGATATCATCTGATGTTGTTGAATTTACCTGTCCATTATTAATAGTCATGGTGGCATAAGCTGTCATAAATCCGCCAGTAGGTCTGATTTCCTTATCATTTTGGAAAAGGAGTAAATAATTTTTAGCAGATGGTATACCCAACGCCTGAGGAGCAATCGAAAGAGCATCTTTACCTTCACCTACTGCAATGGCGGCACCAAGAATAAAGTTTTTGGCAACTGCCAAATTCTTTTTTATCTCCTTACCTTTAAATTTTTCTGGATATTTATTGGTATCTATATTTTTAACTAAATCTGCACCTTTTTTTAAATTTCCTTCCACTTTACCCAAAAGAGGAATTGATTTATCCAGTATTTTTACTGCCTGAGTTGTTCTATCCGGTCCTTTTTTCTCATGACCATCAAATCCAAGCTCTACTTCACTTTGAGCAAGATTTGTCAAAATTGTGTCTATGGCAGTTAATTCTTCTGCTCCTGCTCCAACAACTCCTTTAATATCAGAGTAATATCCTCCCACAAAGGGAATTATTCTCATCCAGAATAAGAAATTCAAAGAAAAGTTTGCTAAGTTTAAACCATTTTTTGTCGCACTGGTTTCATTTTTTAGTGAATTGAAGTTTTGCAGTTTATAGGCATTTACCAGACTCTTACCATGAGATGAGGCTTGTTTTAAACCTATGTAAGTAAATAAAGCAGGAATAATGGTAAAAAATATCAAGATACCCAAAATAACAGAAATTCTAATCAGATTCTTCTTTGGTTTTCTCATATTGCTCCTTTGCCGGATAAAACCGCCGGAATGGTTTTTAATATAATCCAAAAATCATATAGTAGTGATCTTTTTTCAACATACTGCGCATCCATTTCTACCCTTTTATCAAAATTTATTTCAGACCTGCCAGTCACCTGCCAAAGACCGGTTAAACCAGGCTTACCTGACAGGATAATCTTAACAAATTTTTTTGATGCAGGGTATTTGATTTGTTGTTCTTCCAATTCATAAGGATAGTAAGCCCTGGGTCCCACAATGCTCATCTCTCCAATTAGTATATTTAAAAACTGAGGCAGTTCATCTATAGAAAACCTTCTGATAAATTTACCTACCCTGGTTATCCTGGGATCATTAAAAATTTTATAACTGTTTTTCTTATACTCATCTAAAAGCTTAGGGTTATTTTCAAGTAATTGATGGGCATTTTGCACCATAGAGCGGAATTTATATAATTTAAACTGCTTGCCATTCTTTCCTGCCCTCATGGGAGTATCAGCCAAAAACGGACCCGGGGAATCAAATTTTATAGCCAAAGCCACCAGTAACAGGAGTGGGGAAAGAAATACCAAGCCAAAGACAGATCCAACAATATCCACAAATCTTTTGTAAAAACTATATAACATCTTAAACTTTAGTGTACAACAAAGAGGCAACTATTTGCACAAAATTTTTTTTGAAGATTTCTTTGCTAAATTTACTGGCATTTTCTTTACAGTTATCACTCTTAATATTTAAAGAATGTAATTTATTCATTGCCTCTTTTAAAGATTCTTTGCTTTGATCATTAAAAAAAATTCCGGTCTTACTTTCTATCACTGTTTCTAAAACCCCGCCTTTTTTAAATGCTATCACCCTCTTACCCAAAGCCTGAGCTTCAAGCGATGCTAATCCAAAATCCTCTTCTCCGGGAATTATTAAAGCCTTACATCCTGCCAAGATTTTGATCACCATCTGATCACTTAAAGTACCATCAATAACCTTTAATTCTGCTCCTAAGTCTTTGCATGATTCTATAGCCAAATCAAATCTTTTATACTTATTGGGTCTGCCAATTACTACAAAATAACCTCCATCAAATGTTTCAATATCTTTAAATCTGTCTAAATCAATAAAAGGGTAAACAACTTTTGCCTCCCTTTGGTACGTCCTGTTAATTCTTCTTCTGGAATTTTCTGATCCGGCAATAAAATAATCAACCCTGGAGGATGAAATTTGATCATATAATCTAAGCTTAGACATTAAACTTTCAAGAACTCCAAAATTTCCCATACCGGAAAAGTGCCAAAGGAATCTAGGTGGTGTATGACAGTAACAGATGTGTTTAGTTTGAGGCTTTGTAATTATAGATTTGGCAAAACGGGTGGTATGAGAAATAACCAAATCAAAATCATCAAAATTAAACTGCTCAAATGCTAAAGGGTAAAGCGGCAACAAGGCTTTATAGAGTTTTTTCCAAACCGGAATTTTTTGTAAAAAAGATGTGATAATTTTTTTACCTGAAAAGTTCTTTGCCAGGATGTTATTTTGTGAATCAAAAACTGAGGTAAAAATTGGCGCTTCTGGATAGATTTCACAAAGCCCTAACAGTACTCTTTCCGCCCCTCCCCATTGCACTAAATCATCATGAACTAAAGCTACGCGCATTGTAAGTAGATCTCCAAAGTTTTTTTTGCTAAAACTTCCCAGCTAAAATTAAGTACTCTTTTTTTCCCTTTTAAAATTAAATCTTGTCTTAACCTTTCCGATTTTAAAACCTGATTTATCTTGTTTTCGATATCTTGTTGATCTTTAGCATTAAAGTAAATTGCTGCATCTTCACCCACTTCGGGTAAACTACCGGCATCAGAAGAAACAACCGGAACCCCGCAGGCCATAGCTTCCAATAGTGGTATGCCAAATCCCTCTTCCAATGAAGGTAGAATAAACGCTTCGGCATTTTTATATAGTGTTCCTAATTCTTTATCAGAAACAAATCCTGTAAAAATAAGGTCTTTATGTTGAAATTCTTTTTTAATCCTTTGCCAAAAATAGTGGTCTTGTCCGGATAAAACTAAGGTTAAATATTGATATTGCTTTCTTAAATTTATAAATGCCTTAATCAATCCTTCTACATTTTTATGAAGATGAGCATTTCCTACATAAAAAATATAGGGGGGTTTGATATTAAATTTTTTCATTACTGAATTTATTTGATTTGAGTTAATTTTGTTTATTAGGGTGTGTATTTTATCATCAACCGCTTCATAAGTTACCACAATTTTTTCATCTTTAACATTCCATTCTTCTTTAAGTAGATTTTTTACATATTCTGAAGGAACTAAAATTTTTTGGGATTTTGAAACCGCATTTTTAAAAACAGTTTTATATCCAATTTGCTTTGCTTTATAGATTAACGGGGCAAGTGTGGTTGCCCGTCTCATTTGAAAATGTTGGTGGATTAGATCATGTATAGTAACCACAAACTTCCCGGTATAGAAAATTGGTACATTGAAATGAGGGAAATGAACTAAGTCCAATTTAAACCTATTCAAAAGACTTGGTAACTTAAACTGTTCTGCAAAACCATACCAGGTAAAATTTGCACTTACTCCAGTAAAGTTTTTGGTATTCTCAAATTTTTCAAAATCTTTTTCCAGTAAAAAAATAAAATACTGATTCTTTTTATCCAAATTCTTAAGCTGATGGATTAAATTTCTTAGATATCTTCCTACACCTGATTCGTCATAAAACCTGGCATCAATTCCTATTTTCATTTTCTACCCAATTCTTCATAAATCTTACTTAAATTCTTTGCAATGGGATCCCAATCATATTTTTCTAAAACCTTTTCTTTAGCATTGTTTGCAATTTCCTGGTATAACTTTTGGTTATTCAAAAGGTTTACCGCTGCTTTTGCGATTTCTTGGGGAGTATCTCTAATGATAACTTCTTTTCCATCCTTAACATTAGTTCCTCTTATTCCAATGGAGGTTGTTACAACAGGTAAGCTGGATGCAAAAGCTTCAAAGTTTTTATAACGGGTTCCCCCACCGCCATAAATTGGCGCCACTAAAACAGAGGCTTGTTGATAAACTTCTCTTACATCAGAAACTTCATCAACCCGGATATTGTCTGATTCAAGATTCAAGAAAAAATCCTTAGCATCCTTACCAATTATCCATAATTTAGCATCAGGAATACTTTTTAAAATATCAGGCCAGACTTTAGAAATTAATACTTCTACTGCTTCTCTATTTTGCAACCAGGTAAAATTTCCCAAATAAAGAATTACTGGGGATTTTGATTTCTCTTTAATTTTTTTTCCAAAATAATTGCTATCTACACCATTCGGTACAATATCAACATGAAGTGATGGCAGTTGGAATAACATTGATTTTTTATCTTCCTCAGACATAGCAACAACCCTACTCGCTCTTTTCCAATATTTAAGCTCCCAATGTTTCATTTTTGCTACATCAATATATAAAAGTTGTTTTATTCCGGGCAATTTATAGCTGTCTGCAAAATGGCGGTAAACTAGATATTCAATGGTTTGCTCAACCAGCAGTATTGGGATTTTAGTTTTTGGGATATGTGGCATAACATAAAAAGTTTCAGCATGAATTAAATCAAAATCTTCTTCTTTTAATTTTTTTTCAATACCTAAGCGTTCACCTTTTGCCCAATTTCTGATTACTAAAAATGGATAAAAACTTAAACCGGTTTTGAGAATATTTTTTAAAGTCCAAGGCTTCTCTGGCCGGTTAAACACCTGCACTTCTTTGCAAAACTTTTCCAGTTCTGAAACATATTTTCTTTCACTGTTATTTTTCACTAAACAAAAAAGTGTAATCTGATGTCCTAGAGATGAAAGTCTTTTTATTAAATTGTATGACCTGGTCTGCCCTCCTGTTAAAAGCGGGTAAGGCAGGTATGGTGTCAGCATTAAAATCTTCATGGTTCCGGATCAGCTGTTAATGGTATTTTAATCTGAGTTAAATCAGCAATAACAAATTTTGGATTATCTTCTAAAACCTTAAAGTGTCTAATCACCCAGTTTGTCTTGTCATCTCTGGAGGTAGATATATAGTTGGTAACTCCAAAATCCGCCACCAGCTCGGTCAAAGGAAGAGCAGTGACAGGCCAACCAGCCCGGTTGGTTTGGTACAAAAAAGCAGTATCACCATTATAGGGCGCAACTACAATTGCCTCTTTTTTAAGTATCTGGTCTGCTCTCTTTCCGGCTTCCATTATCACCGGGTTATTAATCTTATAAAACTCTTTTACCTGATTCCAGCTGAAATAAAATGAAAGAGGTAGAAATAACAAGGCTAAAAGAATAGTCCAAATCCTGGGCAGAAAATTAGGTAATCCATTTATTAAGGAAATAAAACCCTGACTAAAAAACACAGCGATAATTGGCACAGAAATATACTGATAGTAATTATGCCGGACATTACCTGTAGCAAAAATAATATAATAGGCAAACATCGATAACATCCAAACATGCAAAAAATAATTTCCATTTTTCGGTTTGATAAGCAGTCCTAGAATAAAAAGCGCAAACCCTGTTACGCCCAATATTTCCCTACCCAATCTCTCCGAAACTAACCACCACCAAAAACTAGGCCTAAAACGAATGTGGTCTCCGTTCATCAGCCATCCTGAGGCAGGAATACCTTGAGGTTGTTGCAAAATCCAAAACCTCCAGGCTATAAAAGGCAAAAGCGCCAAAACAATAAACCAAAATTTTTTGGGAATTTTAAATCCATACTTTGATAAAACTGAATAAATTAAGGGGGGTGTAAAAAAGATGGCCCATGGTTTTATTAAGAAAGCAATTGCAGTAAAGATAAACCCGGCAATCCCTATCCGCCATCTGGCGGACCAAATCCATTTATCAACAAAATAAACCATTCCTAAAACGAAAAAAAGAAAGGTAGGTTCAGGTAAAGTTGTTCTGGAGAAGAAAACATTGAATGGCAATAATGCGTACAGAAATGATGTTATAAGAGCAGAAACCTTTCCCAAATATTTTTTACAGATTAAATACAAAAAGGCAATACTGCCTAAGGAAAATAGAACTGATACTAAACGGGAGTATCTATCTTCTACACCAAAGAACAAATACAGTGGGTAAGTTGCAATATTATATATGGGAAATTCTACAAATCTAAAGGTATTAGGGTTTACAATTGGTGTTTCTGAGACTCCTGACATATCATCGTAATGGGGCATTAAAGGATTAAACCCATTCTTGATAAAGTTTCTCGTAACAGCTGCTGTATCTGCTTGTCTCCATGAATGCCAATCAGCAATAGGAGCATCAATCTTATATAGCCGCACAGCAAAAGCTAAAGCTAGAATCAAAATTAACCATAGATATTCATTTTTTAGTAGCTTAATCATAGTCTTTAATACTTTGTACTCCCAAATTCATTCCCAACATCATCCAAAAAAGAGCTGCCACTTTTGATGCTTCAAAAACATCAATGAATAATCCGTTAATAATAAATGCCACCATCATAGAAAAAACTCCGGCAGAAAAGAAGCGTACTAACTTATTATTCTTTTTTAACCCTGTTAAAATCCTTTTAGAAACCTCAATAAAAATGAGTATTAAAGATACTGTACCCAGTAGTCCTGCTTCACCTAAAGATCTTAAAAAGTCATTATCTGTTGCAATGTCAATTGAAGAATAACCGGTTCCCAAAAATGGATTTTTCATAAGGGCCCTAATAGCTCTTGGCCACTCTATATTTAACCTAATTTGTAGTGATCTATATACACCAAGTTGCGTAGTATCAATCGGCTCTCCGGGGGTTATATCTGTTGCAATACCTCCTGACGGAGAGGCAAAACTGGAAGCAGATGCTGAGCTACTGGATGTCTTTACAGCCAGGGTAGGGATATTTAGCTTACTTCTTACTTTTTGATCAACTGTCTTACCCTGGTATCTTTGCCCCCAATTAAGAACATTTATTGTTATGGTGGAAATAAATCTATCACGGAGCTGTGATGGGTAAACAAGAATAATAATAACAGAGATGATTAAAAGCAGAATATATTTTCTCTTTTTGGAAAAAACTAAGGCTAAAATTATTCCAATAAAAGTTGCGACAAATGATTGCCTGGCTGCAGTCATAATTAAAGTAAGCAGAGAAACCCCACCCAGCATACTCATTGGAATTCTAAATCTTTTTTTCAGCGAAAATGATAAAGCAATTAAAACTACAATTGACATGCTTAAAAAAACAGCAAAATCATAATGCCCAGCAAAGGTTGAGCTTACTCTGGCTCCGGGAGTAAGTCTTAAGATTAGACCCTTGGAAAATTCCGAATTGGTGGTGGAGATAACCGGCCAATCTAAATATTGTTGGCCCAAAGCATAAATATTAGCCAGTAAAATCACCATTCCCAAAGTAATCAGGACAACAATAAATCTTTTTCTGGTAGTTAGAACAGTTGCCACAATTGGCAACAAAATAATAAATTCCACTCTTCTTAAAAAATGAAAAATACTTAAGTGTGGAGTAACAGAATGAGTTAAAAAAATTGCTGAAAAAGTTGAAACAATACCCACAAAGAAAAAAAGCAAAATAGCCTGAATCAGTTTATCATTTAAGATAGCTTTAATTTTATTTAGCTTTATCAGGTAAAAACCCCAGATTATAACTGTTAGAGCAATAAAAAAATCTTCCAGTCTAACTGCCACAAAGGTTCCTTTTATATTAATCAAAGGGAATTTAGGGTATAGAGGAATAAATACAAAAAGAAACAAGACTAAAAAGAATAAAATTTGGTTTATTCCTTTTATTGGACTATGTATTACTACTTTTTGGTCAAAATATTTAAGTATGGCCATTATGAAAGTATCTTTCTGCCTAATCTATAGGTATAAAGAATGGATAAACAGATACTAAACCAGACGATTAATCTAACAAAGACAGATGAGGGGTAAAATCTTATAGTTGTTTTGGTATACCAATCTTTACCCCCTTCACTAAACTTAGAAGATCCCCAAAATTTGGGAGAACCATCTTCATAAAAAGGTTCCAGACCATTCACGTATAATGAATCTCTTAATGGGTAAACAAACTCTTCTAAGAAAGTTGAGTCTGTATGTTTCTTGATCACATTCCAGGACACCTCCGGCGGATGGTTTAATCTCATTGGTGGAAAAGGTAATAAAGTTTTCTGAAAATAATTAGTGCGGTAGAAGTAAGTTACAAAATTACGGTATTTATTTGAAAAATATCCTGCCACATTTGGTACTTGAGCTACATTATCACCGGCGAGGGTGGATTTATAAGAATCCGGCAATTGTTTAAAAACAGAAATTGAACCTGGACCAGGCCAAAGCATATACAATAAAAATAATCCTGCAAAAGTCAGATACAATTTTTTGATCATTGAAATAATCTAGCTCTGCCTAATTTATAGTGGGGATCTGTTAATTTTCTTTCCCCGATTACTTGGGCTGGTACACCACCCACTATGGCAAACTCTAGCACATCTTTAGTCACTACAGCTCCTGCTGCCACAACTGCTCCTTTTCCAATCCTTACGCCTGCCAGAATAATTGACCTGGGTCCGATAAAAACATAATCTGCTATTTCCACTGAATCCAAACTAGCCTGAAAATCTTCAGAATTTAAATCATGTTCAGAGTTATAGATCATCACTTCAGATGCAATATCTACATGATTGCCTATGATCAAAGTGTCCCTTCCATCCAGAAAGACATTCATGCCTATAATGGAATCTTCACCAATTTTTATTTTTCTTAAAGAAAAAAAACGACCGCCCATATGAATACTTGAACCCTTACCAATTTTTGCTCCTCCGAGACGCATTATAAAACGGCGCAAATGATGTGAAGGAAGATTTACCAGTAGATGAATAAGAAATAAACCAAGGTCCGCCAAATAATTATACAATCTAGTGGTTCCTTTCTGGTGAACTTGCTTTAAGGAAAGCTCTTTTCCCATCCTGTCATGAAAAATGGACATAATTAGATTATAGCAGTTCAAACACTTTCAAGGTAGTTTTTGCCATTTTATCCCAGGAAAATTTCTTGCTCTGCAAGACAACTGCTTTAGCAAACTTTAAATGCATTTTTTTATCAGTAATTATTGTTCTTATTGCCTGTTCCAACTGGTTTATAGAATAAGGATCAATCAAAATACCTGCTTTACCTACCACCTCAGGTAAGGATGAAACATTAGAAACTATAACTGGTGTTCCACAAGCCATAGCTTCCAGCACAGGTATGCCAAATCCTTCCCAAAGAGATGGCATTACAAAAGATTTCGCTCCTGCGATAAGCTCTGGTAAATCATCTGAAGGTATAAAACCTAAAAATTTAACTCTATCCGCTATTTTTAATCTATTAGCAGTTTCCAAGATTTCATCATACATCCAGCCTTTTTTCCCCACCACTACTAAAGTCAGGTTATCAATTCTGAATACTGCTTCAATCAAACGGATAAGATTTTTTCTTGGCTGAAGGGTTCCAATATATATGATGTAATTATCCCCTGTCTTATATTTAGTTTTTATTTCCTGTACCCTGTTCCCTGTACCCTGTTCCCTATATTTCTCTTTATCATATCCTGGATAAGCTACAGTAATTTTTGTCCTATCAATTTTATATTGGTCAATAATATCCTGTTTTGAAAAATTAGAAATAGTAATTATATGATCAGCATTTTTGATTGAAAATTTTGTCCAGTTGGTAAGCTGCCATAGGTCTTTTTTGTTAAACATTTCCGGAAAATGTAAGAAGGATAAGTCAAAAATAGTTACAATTCGCTTTACCGGAGAAAATCTGGGAATATAATGTGTGGGAGAAAAAAAGATATCAGGCTTTTCCTTTGTGGAGTAGAGTGCTAAGGGCAAGGCAATTTGGGTCCATAATCTTTTGGGTTTTAGTATTCTATACTTCCATCCCATTCTTTCTTTTGGTAAATCTACAATTGGTGGGTTTGGTAGAACAACAGTATATTCATTAGTTTTATCAATGTCTTCTAAATTTTTTAACAACTCAAAAGCAACTTGGGATGATCCAAGTCTTTGCTGTACATTTGCTTCGTACCCATCAATCCAAATTTTCATATTATCTTAATTTCTTTATATAAGCAGAATATCCTCCTTCATCAATCTTATTATATCCACCTACATCTTTATCAGGTGGTACTCTAGATTCTGATAAAATTACATCATAGGTGACCGTATCATGCTTTATTTCTTCAGGATATAGCCAGCTGAAATTGTGATCAGTATAACTTATAGTAGGGATTCTCCCATAAATTTTAAATAGATATCTCCACCCTTCGAAGTTATGACAAATACCCATTCCATCTATTGAAAAATTACTATCTCCTACTACCTCCATTACTTTACTAATCAGTCCCTTCTTTGCACCCAGACTAAATTTATCTGATGAACTAAGAATTGTATTGATCCCAATTACTAGGATGAGTAATATAAAAACAAAAAAAAGTATTTTTAATTTTTTATTTGCTCTACTTATTATTATTCCTGGAATTAAAGTAAAAAAAGCTATAAAGCCATTAAGGTGGTAGTCTAAAGCACCACCAGTATAAATAATATAGGATCCAAGAGATATGAGTAAAAAATATCTTAGAAGACTATATGCTTTTTTCTTCTCTTTAAAACTAATTACTAAGAAAAATAGAAATAATACTAAAGATAATCCTGAGAGCCAGGGGAAAGAAGAACTTCTTTCAGTAAAAGTATTAGAAAACTTAATTCCCTTTTTTATCAATAGGGGATTACAATGAATATTTAATTCATCCGCATTGGGCACATTTTGTTTTAAGTACCAAAATCTACCCATAGAACTGAGGAAAGAAACAAACTTACCCTGAGGATCAAATCTTGCTCCCAGTTTTTCTGCCTGATTACTATAACGGCTTAAAACTGTTAGATTACTCCAATTGTGAAAGTAATCAAATACAACCAAAGGCCAGTAGAATAAAAAGAATACTAGAATACAACCCAAAACTAATTTCTTATTTAGAAAATATTTCCCCTTTAAAAATAACCAAACGCCAATTATTACTAAAGGCAGGGGAGCTAACTCTGTTTCAAATATTGCTCCAACTAGAGCTGAGTAAAGAAGCCACCACCAAGGGGATTTTTTTACCATCATCAATGATATAAACATCAAAAGTCCAATAAGTGGGGCAAACATTGGATTCCAATACTTCTGATCATAAAAAACTACTAAAGGTAATCCTGTATAAAGCAATGATGCTACAATTCCCGTAGTTAAGTTAAAAAATTTCCACCCTGCATAGAATAAAATTACTGAGGTAATTACTCCAAAAACTGCGGCAACATAACCAGTAAATAAGGGGTCTCCTGAAGAAATCCAAAGCAAAAAAGCAGTAAAATAAGTAAAATAAGGACCTAAATAATAATCCAAGAAAGATGCGCTTACACCTATCCAGATAGGATGCAGGTCTTTGACCAGAGTCATAGCATAAGTAGCTTGATATTCCTCATCAAAACCAAATATATAAAGTTTAGAAAGGTTGTGGAACCTAAGAAATATTCCCAAACAAATAATTAACACAAGAAAGATTCCTATCTTGTGTTTATTTAACTTTTTAACTATTAGCATCGAGTAGTTTTCTGTATACTTGAAATGTCTGTTCAGCAGTTTTTTTCCAGGAGAATTTTTTGACTTGTTCCTTACCTTTTTTTATCATCTCATTTTTCAGTGCTTGATCTCTCATTACTAAATCCAATTTTTCTTTAATATCTTCTACTTCTAAGGGGTCAACATACAATGCTGCTTCTCCGCCTACCTCTGGCATTGATGAAACATTAGAAGTTATTACAGGCAGATTTGAAGAAAAGGCATCTAATATTGGAATTCCAAACCCCTCATAAACTGATGCATATAGTAAAACTGAAGCTGACTGATAAAGTAGTTCCAATTCATCAAATTCTAACCAGGGTATAGTTTGTCCGGTTATTACCAGATTGTATTCTTTACAAGCTTCTTTAATTCTATTTAGATTCCTTCTCTCTCCCACTCCTCCAATTGCCAGTACAAATTTTTCAGGTAAATTGTATTTTTTTAAAAATTCCCTAATCTTTTCTTGAGATTGAGGTTTAAAATCTACTGTGGGTGCTTCATAAATTACAGTTATTTTCTCCTCAGGAATACTGGAAACTTCCAGCAAATCCTTTTTTGTGACATTAGAAACTACTATTACTTCATCTATCTCTTTTTCAACTATTTTTAATCTTCTTTTATGCACCTCTACAATTTTAGGGTGAGACCATTGGGGATATTTTAAAGGCACCACATCATGATAGGTAGTAACCTTTTTTGCCTTACTTGGCGGTTGGGTCCAATCAGACGAGTGGAAGATATCCAACGACCCCAGGAATTTTTCAATACCAACATTTCTCCATCTGTTAAAAAGCATTTCAAAAAAAGTCGGCGGCAGTTTATATTTTTTGACGTTTTTTAAAATGCCATGATAAGATTTTCTAAAGGATGAATAAAAAAAGGCCATTTCTAAATCCTTATTTTTTAGTAATTGCTCAGCTAAATTTTTGGTATAAGTAGCAACTCCGCCTCTGTGAGCAAGTTGTGAGATATCCATTCCAACAAGAATTTTGGTACTCATTTTCTTTTTAAAATCTCCGTATCTCCCACATTATCTATCTTCTCATAGTTATCTATCAAATATGCATTAATATCACTGCCAAATCCGCTAATAGGCCGGCCTTCAATCTTAACTGTTTTATCAACAACCACAATATCAGGTCTATCCTGTTTAAGTCCCGCTAAAATCCTATCTTGCGCAATCTGGAAAAACCAGGGAAATTGGAAAACAAAAATATCTCCAGCAGGCAAAGTTTGAGTCATCTGATAAAGATGCGGGGCTGCCCCAAAAACAAAAATTTTATCCTTGGGTTTTGTATACTGCATAATCTTTCCTGCTATTTTATACGTTTGTTCATCAAAAAAGAAAACTTTATTTCCTGTATGGCCTTTGTAGAAAATATTCTGCCACCATAAAGCTATAAATATATAAATGCCAATAAATATTAGGCCCATTTTCTGTTTGTTTAGAGAATAGGCGGCTAAAGCAGTAAGTATTACAGCAAAAGGCAATGCCGGTTGAAAATGCACAAAATCAAACCTTGTAGTAAGCCCTAATAAACTTCCAACCAGAAAAATCAAAAGAATTTGGACCGGCCGTTCCTTTATTTTGCCAACCGTTAAAAAAGCAGTTCCGAAAACTAAAATTACTCTTGATAAATGAGCAAAGTCGCCTCCCCCTCCCCTGCCATATTTTGCAAAAACTGTTAGATTAAAAATTACTGTCCAATAAAAAAAATCATTAAATACATCCTTGCTTATTAAATAAATAATCATTAGAAAAACAGGTAAAGATAAACCGATAAAAAAATCTCTCATTTTTTTAAATTCCCTGCTCTCCCACCAGACATAGAATAAGAGTATGGCAGCAAGCGGAATCATTACTTGTTTAAAAACTACTGCTAAGCCTATGAATATACCGCTGATAAAAAACTTTCTGTTATATAGAAAATAAAATGCCGGTAATAAAATAAGCGGTAAAAAACTATCAATCCACAAAACCCATCCCTCAAAAAACGGCTGCCATATTAAATACAATAAGTTTACTAAAAGAGCTTTGTAGCCATTTTTAAAAAAATTTCTGGAAATTACAAACAAAAATAGATGGGTAATTAATACCACAGCAATCAACCATATCCTTGCTGTATCAGGATTTGTCATTCCTAAATTATTAAAATTTATGGGTAAAAACATAAGTCCGGGAAAATGCTGGTCTAAAATTTGTTTATACGGCAGCAGCCCATTGTTTGTTAAATACGGATAAATAAAAAGTTCAGGATATGGAAAAAAAATTAGTTTAGTAAGTAAAAGGCCGTGAACCAGTAAAATTAAACCAAATAAAAAATATTGCAGATTATTCTTTAACATAATGATAAACAAATCCTACACCTGTAAAGTTCTTAATCTCTGTTTGTTTGTATCCCAAATTCTCTAATTTTTTAGCTACCAATCTGTCGGGGTCACTAATCTGCACTAAATAATCAACAAGGTAAATATTTGTTCCTATAATATCCGATATATCATTCCTGGCCGGAAAATTTTTCAAAGCTCCTTTTGCATTTAATCTTTCTTTATTATAATAATCAAAAGGAGGAAATGTCCCGGAGCTTTCAAATAAAACCAATCCGGGTTTGTCTCTAAAAAAGTTTACTAATCCTTTCCAGTCTTCCCTCTGATACAGAGGATTGTACAAATAAACCAGTGTACAAAATAGTTCTATTAAGACAACAAGCAACAAGAAAATATTCTTTAATCTTTTCATGGATAAAATGCCTAAGGATACTAAAATAAGAAATAAAGGCAAAATATATAAAACTCTAAAGTAACTAAAAATGGGCGCCACAAAAGAAATAGTTGTTGCTATAAACAAAGGAATAATAATCAAAATAATTAACAGCTTACTGCGAAAATTATTAATAGATTTAACTCCTCTATATAAAAGAAACGTAAACAAACTACATACCGGCAATAAAACTAACCCATACAATAATTTATCTGCCAAACTAATTCTGCCGATGATAAATTTTACAAATGTCAAGGGTAATGTTTTAAAATCAAAAGCCCCGTTAACAAACTTCCAGGTTGGCAAATTTGCGGATGCCACAGACCCCACATCAAGCTGGGTCAAAAATATTGGCAGCCACCAGACTCCAAATAATAACGCGGAAGCTAATGCTATCAACCACTTTTTAAACAGTTCTTTTTTGAAAAGCAACAAAAATACAAATTGTGCCGGAAAAATAAAATAGGCTAAATAATCTGATGCCAATACTACTATATTACTAAAAATAAGAAAAAGTAAATTTAGCTTTTCTCCTTTGACTAACTTTAAGAGGAGTAAAATATTAACTGAAACTACCAAGGTTGCCATGACATACATTCTGGCTTCCTGACTGTAGTAGATATGCAAAGGATTAATGGACAAAAGTAATGCAGCTATCAACCCAAGTCCGCTGGATTTTAATTTCTTGCCAATTAAGTAAACTACCCATATAGTTAGTACTCCAAAAATCACTGAGGGCATTCTGACTACAATTTCAGAGTAACCAAAAAGTTTACCCCAAAACCATAAAATTATAAACCAGCCTGGTGGATGAAAATCAGCTGTAGCATACTGCGTAAGCATTCCATATAAAGAATTATTTCTAGCGGCAATAACATTAATCGCTTCATCCAACCAGAGACTTTGATTTAAATTAACCAACCTTAAAACTAAACCTAAGAGTAAAATTAGAAAAATCATTTACTTTTGATCCTTTTCCCATAGCTTAATCTCAACCATTAATTGATAAACCATCATAAAATAGATTAAACTAAAGCCTAAGCTACCATCCAAAAACCCCTGATGTTTTATAAATCTGACTAAAAACTCACGGGTAGGCATCGAAAAAAAACTTTTCCAGGAAAATCTTTTACCTAATTCATATCTCTGTTGTGCCTCAATCTCAGAATACCTATTTTGACGGTCTAAAAATTGGCTCAAATTATCATACCCAAAATGTAAAATGGCTAAATCCTCATCTGCCGGTAATTGCAATATTTCCCCTTCAACTTTCGGATAGCTGTGTATTTTTACGGACCACGAAACCTTTCCTTTTTTGAAAAACCTAATATGTCTATCCGGCCACCAATTACTGTGGGCTACCCATTTATCAAAAAATATATTTTTCCGTGGAATATTAACAGCAGTATACTTGTCTTCAGATGCTATTTGCTTAAGTTTCTTTTTTAAATTATCTGAAACTGTCTCATCCGGATCTAAAATTAAAATCCAATCTAATGATGCTTTTGAAATAGAGTAATTCCTCACTAACTCAACAAGATTTACAAAATCATGATGATAAATTTTTGCTTTATATTTTTTTGCAATCTCTAAACTATTATCCTCTGAACCTAAGTCCAAAACTATTATTTCATCTGCAAAATCAGAAACGCTTTTTAAGCATCTATCTAATTTTTCCCCTTCATTAAAACAAATTGAAACTACTGATATCATTTTTTTATCTTAAGATTTTTTATTAGTTCTTCATATCTTTTTGCTATTTGATCCCAAGAAAATTTCTCAGCCTGCTGTCTTGGGATATTACCCCAGTTCTTTTCTAATGCCTTCTGAATAACCATGGCATATTTGTACGAATCTTCTACATCTGTCAATATGCCGGCATTCCCTACTATCTCTCTCCTTGATTGATCATCAGGCGCTACCACTGCCAATCCAGATGCCATTGCTTCCAAATATACAATCCCAAAAGCTTCTCTATCCCAGGAAGGTAGTGTAAACAAATCACAAGATCTATAAACTCTTGGCATATCTTCATTTTTTGCATCCATTATCTTAAATCTTTGACCAAGCTTTTCTTCTCCTCTTTTCTGTAATTCTTCCCTTAACGGACCTTCCCCAACAATTAATAGAGATACATTTCCTATCTTTGACAGTGCATCAATAACTTTTTTCTGGTGCTTATACCAAACAAGTGCGCCTACCGATAGAATAATCGGTTTTGGTAAATTTATGTTTATTTTTTCACCATTTGGCGAGAATTTATCTAAGTCAATTCCGTTGGAAATTTTTACCACCTTTGATCCCCAGGCATATTTTTTTGCCCAATTTGCAGCAAAATCAGAAAGAGCCACAAACACGTTGGGTTTTATAATAATGTTCCAAATATCATCTATTCCCACACCACTATGCCCACTGATTAATAATTTATATCCCCCTATGATTCGACCAAGTGAAAATTTCAAGCTTTGTAATCTTCCATTAATTGGAATTACTACATCATACTTTCCTGCTAAAACATCTTTTAATGAATCTGCTTTCCCTCCTGAGAATATATCAACAGTAAAGTTTTTAGATAACCTTATTGATAGCTCTTTTACAAAAACTTCTGCTCCTCTCTCCACAGTATTTTGATATCTGCTTAAAAAAACAATTTTCATTTTAATTAGTAAACTTATATTTTATTAAACTCCAAATAGCTGCCACCCCATCCCTCCACCCTATTTTTTTCCCCTCTTCATATGTCCTTGGAGTAACTTTAATAGGTACTTCAAGTATTTTAATTCCTTTTTTCATGATTTTGGCTGTAACTTCTGCTTCAAAATCAAACTTCTTTGACTTAAGCTCAATTCCTATTAGTACATCTTTTTTAAAAATTTTATATCCTGTTTCCATGTCATTTAGCCTTCCACCATATAATATATTAGTTAACAGTGTTAATAGCTTATTAGCAATCAAATGAACAGGTAACACACTTTTCCCCTTACCCCAAAAAATTAAAGGGTAGTTTGATAGTCTATCTCCATACACCACACTTGCTTCATCTTTTAAAATAGGTTCCATAAGCATAGGGTAATACTTTGGATTGTATTCTAAATCTGCATCCTGAATGATAATGTAATCTCCTGTTATTTCTTTAAGAGCCGACCTAATAGCTGCTCCTTTTCCCATATTTTTCTGATGAAAAATCCTCTTTAAATTTTTAAGTTTTGAATTTTGGATTTTTAATTTTGAACCATCTGTTGAAGCATCATCTACTATTACAATCTCTTTTTCTATAAAGGGCAACCTAACAGAAGCAACTCTTTTTAAAACCTCCTGTATAGTTTTCTCTTCATTAAAAATTGGTATTATTATTGAAAGCTTCATATTATCTTTTAGCAACTATTAAAATTGATGTTCCTATAGGTGGCTCTATTAAGTTCTCCAGATATAGAATTGGGGACATTATATTAAATAATTTGATATTATTTTTTGTTATTTGTTTATTTTTAAAAATTTTTCCTGTAACAAACCAACCTAATGCTCCTATAAAATTTAGCTTTCTGGATGAGATTATAGTCAATCCAATTTCCTGCATATTTTTTGTTAAGACTTTTGGATTATATCTTCTGTAATGATGAACTGCTCTATCTATTTCACCAAACAAGAAAGTATAAATCGGCACAAGGAGAATTAAAGTCCCATTGTTTTTAAGAAGTTTATAAATATTTCTCAACGCTAAATAATCATCATTGATATGCTCTAATACATTTATACAAACAATCGTGTCAAATTCTTTATCCTTAAAAAAATACTTACCTTTTTCTATATCACCAAAACCCACCTTTACTTTTGCATTATTATCACTTTTAAACTTTTGTATTAAATTTTGATCTATGTCAATCGCAGTAGTGTTCCCATATTCAGATAAGGTTGATGTAAAATTTCCTATTCCACAGCCAATTTCCAAAATTTCTCCTTTTAAGTATTTTTTAAACTTATCGAAAGTCCATTTATTATAAAAACCTGCCTGACTCATACTTTCAAGTGTTGAAGTGCCTGTATATTTACTCATGATAATTTTCTTCTAATTTTCCTAAGCGGTGTCAACAATCTGGAGGCAACTAGATCTAAACCAGAAAGTTTAACCCAAGGGCTTGAGACAATTGAAGGAAAGAAATCATATAAAACTTCTGGATATTTAAAATCACTTGAAACTGGCTTTCCTAATTCATACTTAAATTTATTAGATACTCTTGGAGAATTTGATCTTTTTAGATAAGTAGTATGTAAATATGGTGTATCCAAGAAAATAATATCTTTCCTTTCCTGGATTAGTTTATTATTTTCATCAAAATAACTCTCTTTACCATAAGGCCAATCTACATGAAGTCCAGGAATATTCTTACTAAAAGCCCGCAGACTTAAATGACCTCTGCGACCCAATAATTGATACTTACCCGCCCTTTCTTCCTGAATATGATAAATATCTCCAACAGGAACAACAAAAGGCACTACAATCCCATCAATATCTCTCCCTTGTTTATTAACTTCCAAGGTGAGTTTTTTTATAGAATCTCTCCACCAGATTTCATCACCATCCAACACTAAAATCCAATCACATTGCGATTCCTCTAACATCTTTTGTCGTAGTTTAGGAAATTCATTTTTACTAGTTGGACCTACTTCTTCAAGTCTAATTTTATCTTTTTTTATCTTTTGTATTTCTTTGATTATCTCTACTGTTCTATCAGTAGATCCAGTATCATAGACTAAAACCCGATCAACATAATCTACAACACTCATTATAGAAAACCAAATAAAGTTTTCCTCATTATTTACAATAGTGTTGGCCCAAATTGTCATTTTCGTAATTTATTAATAAACCAAAACAAAGGTAATAAAAAGTTAGCTATCATTCCAATCAATACTGTAAATGCTGTCCCTATAACTCCGTAGTTTGTAATAAGTAAGAACCCAACTACTCCAACTATCAAAAAATGGATCATAGAAACCCAAACAAAAACATCAGACCTTCCATAGTAATAAATGATTGAATTGTGTAGAGGAACGGACAGTAAAAATATCACCATAGCCAAAAGTAAAATGATAAAAGGTATAACTGCACCTGCATAGCTCACACCGTATAAAAAGGGTATTGCATAAAATGAAATTGGGATTGCAAGCACAATTAACAAACTTATTCCCAACACCATTAGCTGGAATTTTTTAAAAAACTTAAGCATGTCAGTTTTACTTTGAAAGGATGCAAATTTAGGAGCAGCTACTACCCCTAAAGCACCAACTATTTGTGGAATGACTTGGGTTAATTGACTAGCAGATGCATAAATACCAATATCTTTTGCATTTAATAACCTGGCATTTAAAAAAATGTCTAGCCTGGAAGAAATTGCTGCAACAATTGTGAATATGGCCACCCATCTATTAAATTTAAAGAATTGACCTGCAACTTCATTCTCACCCTTAACTGATAATATTTGTTGTGTTGGTAGAAACAGTAATGATAATGAGAATCCCAAAAAAGGCAAAGCAATAAAAGATATAAGTCCTGTCAGTAAATTCAACTGCTGACTCATTACAAGTAAAAAGATCAATATTATTCGGAGTAAATTAGAGGAAATATTTACAAAACTCCAAATAAAATATTTTTGGAAGGATTGCAAAGAAGAAGTTGCAAAAGAAAAAAGCAAAGCCCCTCCTACTCCTAACGTAACCAATCGAAGTGGTTCAGTAAGTTCTTCTTTATTAAAAATTGTTCCTGCAATAAAAGGAGAGAGAATCATTCCTAAAATTAATACTAAAATCCAAACTAGTACCTTAACTTCTAAGCTTAACTTCAAAAATCGCAATGCTTTCTCTTTATTAGAAGATATATTAGCTGAAACAAAACGCACAAGTCCCGTATTTGTTCCCAAATCTGCAATGTCTGCAATAAGAGTCAGAGTTACAATTGATACAATTAAAAGGCCAAAATCGGCAGGGCCTAAAAAGCGGGCCATCGCTATATAGAAAAAAGCTCCTAAAATACCATTAATTACTGTTCCTATAACTGTGATTTGTGATTGCTTAAATGTAGTGGTAGAAAAGATGGATTTAAGCATATATACCATCATTATATCCAAATTCCACCTGTCATTGCGAGGAAGTTTACCTCGAGTCTCCGAGGGGTGGCAATCTTAATAAAAATATAAGTAAGATCGCTAATGTTATTCCGCTAATAATTAGCCCTGGGTTAACAAATTTTTGTGCTTCATATTCAATTATATATTCTCCATCATGGTCTATTTTAAATCCATTTAACAAACTATACACGGGCAGGGCAATCTGACCATTTAATCTCCATAAATTATCATAGTTTTGAGAAAATACCAAAGATGCACTTTGAGCAAGATTACTTACATTTACAATATATTTAGTAGGATTTATTTTCTGATAGGTAACTTTGGGACTATTGGAATTCTCAGCATTTTCCTTATCAAAAGGTACAACCCTCAATTGCAATTTGTCAGCTTTATCCTGATCATTTAACCATTCATTTTTATCCAAAATCGCCAGAGCACTTACTACATTAATGTCTCCTGAGGAAAATATTTCTAATTCTTCTCCATCTTTTTGTAAGTCCCCTACCTCAAACCACCTTATATTATTTCCCTCTTTCTTGGTATTTATGCTTCCTACTTTTTGTCCATCCTGGCTAAAATTTAACTCCCCGCTTTTGGTACTTTCAAGGACACGAGCTAAAAGAACCTGCTTTTTTTTTAGATTTTCACTTTGAACTTTTAACTTTAAACTTTTTTCAGCAACTGCCCAACCTCCACCTAAATCAAAATCCTGATTATCGATACCATATTTAGTTTGTAAAAAATCCCGCCAATTAATTAGATCTGCTGTTTCTCTTTTCCACCACCCCGATGTTACATCGGGATCAAAACCAAGCTGCTTTGCTGGAAAAATTAAGGATTCACTTTTAATAAATGAGGCGGCAAGATCTATTGATGTTTTATTATTAAGAACTATTTTCGCCAGTGGCAATTCATCAATTCTGTTAACTAAATTTGGATATTCTTCTGCAAATATTAAGGCATTTTTAGAAAGTTTTAAATTTGCACTTTTTGTAGATTCATTATAAATATTATCTGATCCAATTATCCACCAGGTATTGGGTGTAACAAAAAATCTGTCTTGGCGATTTTTTACTTTAAAGAGTGGAATTGCAGAGCCTTCTACCTTAGTAAGCCAAGGACTTTTTGACAATTGATCTGAAAATGTATAGTAATACTCAACATTATCTGGGTGCATATTATCCCGTCTTGGATCAAGATATGGATAAGCAATATAGCCAATTCCCGCAACATCAAAAATCTCTCCCATGTATGGGGCTTCCCTTAAGAAATTAATATATTCATAACTACCTACAGTTCCTACCGCAAAAGGTCGTTTTTGCACTAATCTTGTTGCTTCAACTCTGGGATGATTCTGAGATAAATAACCCAAAGGTGGAAAGCTAGGAATCCAAAATACACGGCTAAAATTGGTATCTTGCTGCAACACACTTTCTAATTCTTGATATTCCTTTTTATAATAACTTTGAGAAAACGTACCAGTAGTCCAACCTAACCAAACTGGACTTGCTAAAAATAGTAAATATAAAACAATAAACAGAAAAAATAGTCTTTTTATTCTCTGGACTTTAATTTTTTGTTTTATTTCCTCTAGAGTAAATCCTAAAAGAACCGTGTATGAAAGTGCAACCAGGGTAAAAAATTTTGTAGAGTCCCGGAATATGGAAAAATAGGGAATTTTGTTAAATAGCCAATGGAAAAAACTAGAAAAAGGTTGTGCATCTCCTTTTGCTAAAAAGGTAGAAATTAGGGCAACCAAAAGCCAAAACCCCAAACTTGGACTTTTAGGCCTGAGGACGGGGGCAAAGAAAACCAAAATGGGAATTAAAATAAACTCCCACCTCAAAGGAGAAATTACACCAAAAATATTTTTGTACCAATTTGGGCTGATTAAAAGAAGCGGGTGACCTAAATTTAGATTGGAAGAAGAAAGTTGGGTAAAAAGAGAATAGGCAATTTTTGAAGAAGGATCTTTCAAAATAGGAAACAGCCAATAAAAATGTAATCCTAAAACAATTCCTCCCCCAACTAACCCTGTCTTTAGCCACTCAAAAATCCATTCTTTTTTGTTCTGTTTATCCAAAAACAAAAATTGGTAAAAAAATCTGATCAAACAAAGAAGAAATAAAATATAAACAAATCTGATATCCAAAAACCCCAAAATAGATATTGTTATTCCAGCAAGCATTTTCTCTCTTATTCTGCCTGTCAAAGATCTCTCTACCGCCAAAAAGCTCAGTGGGAAAAAAGCGTAAGTAAGGCCAATCGATAGTTGTCCCCCATCAACCAAAAGCAAGATATAAGTGTTTGTTAAATAAAAAAGTGCACAAATAAATCTTGTTGAACTTGATAGGTTTAAATTCTTAGTAAGTTTTAAAATCCCATAAACCCCAATAGTAAGTATGGGCATAAGTAAAAAAAATTTTTCTAAAAACTGGAAAGTTACTCCTAAATTTGCAAGAACACCCGATATAAAACTTAAAGGCCATGCCCAAAGAAAAAAGGCTGAATACTCTCCCAATCCTTCAGCACCACCTTCACTCCAAATTCTTGGAAAATCTATCATAGACTTAAGCTGATTATCTGAAACTAAAGGAAAATCAGTAGCTACTCTTGGTCCCGGTAAGAAAAATCTCCAGTAAATTCCAAAAATAAGCAGTAAAAGAAAAAGTATCGTAAGGTTTTTCTTAGTCATGATTTTGCCTCCCATAAATAAAAAAAAGTTCCCAGAACCATTATAAAAAAAGAGTATATTAAAAGTCTTAGGGCAACTCCTGCGTGATTGGAAAAAAGTAATACCGCACTAGAACAAAAAAGGAGAAGGCTTGATATAAAAAGGTATTTACTCATCTTTCATATGATATAATTTTTTCAATGCTGAGAAAAGCCCTACCTCTCTTGTTCATATTTACAGTAGTCTTACTGTTATACTACCCAGTGTTAACAACTTATTACACCCAAGATCATTTTCTTCATTTTAAGGTGGGTCTCACTGATGGAAGTTTAAAACAATTCTTAAACCTCTTTGAATTCCATACATTTGAAGAAAGGGGTCTAGCTTATTATAGACCAATATTCAGGGACGTCTTATTTCATATTCTCTATAACTCATTTGGTCTAAATCACATTCCTTACAGAATTTTATATTTTGTAATTCACTTTATAAACATATCTTTGGTCTATATTTTTATCCAAAAACTATTTCAAAAAAAACAAATTTCTTTTTTTGTATCATTTTTCTTTGGGATTTCATCTGCCAATATTGGAATACTTTACTGGGGCATTGAAATTCTAGGCGCAACTATGTTTATAATTTCAACTCTAATTCTTTTTATTAAATTTTTAGAAACCCACAAAAATAAATTCCTGATATTCTCATTATTAACATTTTTATTGGCACTTGGATCTCATGAATTCGGGGCAATTATCCCTATTCTTTTGGTTGGTTTAATACTTATTTATCTACCATCTAAATCTATCCCTATAAATATTTTTCGTCTTTTACCATTTTTCTTGATAGTAATCCCTTATGTTTTTTTGGACTTCACCCAAACAGGTTATTCATCAAAGGATCTACAATACAGCCCTGTTCTTAATTTAAAAAGCACACTAAACACCCTCAGCTGGTATACTGGTTGGGCTTTAGGCTTACCCGAAATGCTAGTCGATTTTGTACTTCCCGGTTTAAAACTAAACCCAAATCTAATAAGGTATTGGGGAAATTATTTTCTTATAATTTTTCCAACTTTCGTTATTTCTCTAGCCTTTTTGTGGATACTAATCATTTATCTAATAGTTACTGTGAGAAATGTCTTATATACTAAAAAGTTCTTATTCTTAATATTTTTGTTCCCGTTAAACCTGTTACCAGTTTTATTCTTTCCATTTCATAAATTTACTTATTATCTAAGCGCCTCTTTACCGGCTTTTTGGGGAACCATAGGATATATACTTTTTAATGCCTATTGGCATCTTAAAAAGAAGTCCCCTCGTCTAGCATTAATGGTAATAGCAACATTTATTTCAAGTATTTTATTGCTGAATACGACTTCAATTTTGTTAGGGCATTCTACCTATTGGGCTGCACAAAGAGGAAAAATAGCAGAAAAAATAATTAAGCAAGTTACATCTAGGTATCCAACACTTCCTAAGGGCTCTGTTATCTACATTACCAATGATCCCACTTATTCATATGTTGCCAAAGATTGGGGTGGATCTTCTAAGCAGGCTAGTATTATTTTAAGCGGGTCTGACGCATTACAACTTATATATAAAGACCCCACCCTTAGGGTTTATTATGAAGATTTGGAAAAATTAACTACTCAAGATAAGAATGTCTATCCTTTAGTTGCCAAGATATATTAAAGTTTACAAGATTAGGAATCCGAAACTGTAATTAATTGTAAAATTCCCACGCCCAAAAAAATAAAAGCATATTCAGCTAGGGTTTGTGCTATAAATTTTAATGTTAATACTTGAGCTATAATGGATAACAATAGTAGGAAAAGTGACCAACCTATTGATGTTTGATATCTAACCTTAGATCTACGGATAATATAAACCCAAAGCAAAAGAATGATTAATTGCACAACAGAGGGAATATTGTCACTAAGATTTTCCAACCTCGATAAATTATCAATTACTGCATTTAACATATTTTAAAACTTGCTTCAATTTACAAGAACAAGATATAATCTTACGATTATAAACCTTTACTTCTATTTTTTAAATTAATTTGCATGCGGGTAAAATAACCAACTAGGATTAAAATTGAAATGATTATAAAAGCAAAAGAGAGTTTTCGTCCTATTGCAAGCACTCTTTCGGGAGAGTACTCTAAAAACATTTCGAAGTTACCTGTTTTTTCTATATACCAACCATTGGAATATCCGTTAACCTCAAGGTGATTTTTCGTAGGCATTTGATCACTTCTACCATCGGAGGTAGTAAAATATGCACTCCATTTTGGGTCGAATGAGGTAGAGAGTACTAAAAAGAAAGGGTTTTGAGCATTGCTCACCCTTACCTTATATCTGGCAGGACTGATCATTTCAAAATCTATTTTGGGAGGAATCTTCTTGATAGAATCCGCTTCCACTTCCCGTAGAATAACCTGATTAAGAAATTGCTTTTCCACCTTTAGATTGCGGATCTTGGTACTTGAATCCTTCAAAAATCTTTGGTTAAAACTGTTATCCTCACAATATCTACGGTAAGGACGCTGAACTACTCCTTTACAATCTCCAAAGGGAATAATTTTTATTGATATATAATTTTCGCCAGAAGCAGGAAATGGTGTAAAGGTAGCATTATATTTTTTCCACCCAAAATCATAATTATCCCGGGTTAAAGCTATTCCAAACCTGGGAATTTTTTCCCCTTTTGTATCTATGAAATCAACATCTGAGTGGATTGCTATGACTGGAATATTGCCTTTTTCCTCAAGATATTCAAATGAAATTGAGTAGCTGAAATTGTTATCTAACTGCCCAATTGGAATTATTTTTGTAATAGGTTTTTGATCTTCAGACGATAGATCTAACTCCTCTGGTAACTTCTCTGTAATAAGATTCTTCGCTTTAGGTTGAGTTATACTTACCTCATGAATCCCTTTGTTAAGCTGGTATGTTCCTAAAGAAAAACTATATCCGTCATCTTTTTGCTTCAAAATATCTAATTTAATAACATTTCCATCCAGATTTAATTCCGAAATTCCGATATTCTCAAAATAATAACTCCATTTACTTTTTGTGATTAAAACTTCATATTGGGAGTCCTTTGGTACATAAAAACGGTGGATTAAATCCTTGTCTGTAGGATATACTGATTTAGCTCTTATAGCAATCAATAAACTGTCAAGATCAGAAACAATTTGATCTATAATTTTAGAATCCTTAGTCTTTTTCTTAATCACCTCCAAAGCTTCACTTTGATTTATCAATACTTCAACTATTGCTCTATCAATTGATTTAGAGCTAATTAACTCAGTAGCAATTGATTGAATCCCTTGATAGTATTCATTAACTGCTGACACATCCTCTGGAGAATGATTTATTTCTGCCAGTCTTTTTCCCAGCAAATTAACCCGAAAACCCATCTTGGTATCCGGAGTCTGCAGTTGATTTTCCAACTCTTCCCTTAGTCTCACTAAAGCATAAAAAGGAGTATCCCGGTAAATACTCACAAAAGGCAGGTTCTCAATTAATTTGTTTAAATTAATTTTAATGTCTTCAATTTTAGTCCCATTAATTATAATTTTATCAGCGAATGCTAAATATGGATTCTCTAAAATATTCCCGACTGGAGATTCAGGAGGAACAATAAAGATCTCGTCACCTAAAGAATTAGAAAAAGGCATCAGATTCAAACCCTTTCCTATAGAATTGGATAAATAGACAAGTTTTGTACGGGCAAAAACTTTGGGTGTAAATTGAGCAGGATTCAATTCAAAAAATTTTAACTTACCAAATTCAGCAACTTGTGAGAAATGTTCAGCTGCATATTCTTTTAATTTGGCTAAATCTGTTGCTGGAGCTTCTGTATCCCTGGCCAAATAATCAATATCATCACGCACCATAATATATTTCACATTTAATTGTTGTGCCAGATTCCAAAGTTTATCAGGATAATCCAACAAAGTCTGTTTAATATTGTCTACCAACTCCGGTAAAGAACCGTTACTAGTATTTAATGAAATCATTGGTTGATCGAAGAGATTATTAGAAAGCTCTACGCCTGCAAAACCATATTCCCATTTATAAGTCATCCCTTCCCCATCAATGGGCAATACCAATACTCTAAAAACACCCGGCTGTTTATCTAACCACTCTCTAGCATCTTTATAATAATCTGGTACCTTAACATACTGACCAATATTAATATCATTGGCAGGAGGACCTCCTCCTGTAAAAACTAAGCCCGTAACCGTAGGAAACATAAACACGGGAAAAGCCAAAGTTAAAATTAAAAAAGCCATTAATTTTTTTGAAAACCTCAGTTTACTACTCAAAGCATTAACAATCCCAACAATGCCAAATCCAACAGGAATAGCCATAGCAAAGGGTAACAATAATCCAATTTTTTCAAACGGATTTCTAAAAACATGCAAAAATGTAAACCATTCAAATATACGCAACGTAACACCACCAAAAGGCGCTAAAGTACCTTTCATCCAAAACATAACTATTAATGCTACTAAAATTAAGAACTTGTAAAGCAGCTCTTTTTCTCTCTTGAATAAACCCACAATAAAAGCAATTATTGAAAAAAAGCTTAAGAGTATAAAAGGAGTTGTGCCATAAATCCATACCCATGAAGTATTGTCTTTAAGATAATCATTTGGTTTGAAGAGTCGGAAAACACCCAAAACCGATTCTATTTGATCACTAATTCCCTTAAACGTAGCGATATTATCCGAAGGATTAAAAGATTTACCAGAACCTCTGCTTCCTAAATCAACAAACACTGAAGCAAATAATGGGCTTAACCACCAGCAATTCACCAGTATAAAAATTACTGCAAATACTAAAAAGTAAAATAAGGGAAAATAATCTTTCTCCTTTTTAAAGGTTGATACAAATACAAAAATGCTCAAAAAACCTAATATTCCAAAAAACAATTCCAAAAAAGCAGGACCAACAAATGTAAAACTAAAAATAAGGCTTGCTAAACTTAGTACAACCAAATAAATAAAATTTTTAGACTTTAACCCTTTAAAGTATATAAGAAATGCAAGCGGCATAAAACCGTAAAAAAATATCAAGGGATATTGAAATCTGTGTAGTACCGATATATGTGCTATTGGGTTAAAAATATAAAACAAGGCTGATGATAATCTGGATAAAGGAGAATTCTCTTTAATTAAGGAAGCAATTTTATGAACAGAAAGTACTCCAGCAACAAATATCAACCAAAATAATCCCCCCTGAAGAATATAGCTGGGAACATTCAGTTGCTGAAAGAATGCAACTATCCCATAAAGGGGATAACTTGGAAATGCAATTGAACCATTACCACCAATAGGCACATCAGCCCAACTACTTTTTAATATTTCAAAAAGTCTTGATGTGTTATAAAAAGGTAAACCTGATTCACCAGAACCGAGAATTAATCCTTTTCTAAACCAAATAGCTACAAGCGCAGTTATCAAAAGTATTAAAAAGAATCTTTCTTTAGCTAGTTGGCTTTTAAAATTTTTTGACAAGAAATTATTTATATTTACTATACGTAAGAATTCTTTCATCCTTAGCCTCCTTAGAAAGCATTATGGGAGTAATCACTCTTTGAACCCATCTTAGATGTTTATAAAAAGCCCATAAAGATAACCTCCCAAATATTTGGTCATGGAGATACTCATCAGAAACAGCTCTAACTTGATTTTGAATTATTTGCCTTTTCTTAAGTGCTTTAGGAAGATAACCAAGAGACCAAAAAATTGACTTAATCCAACCCTTTAAAGGATCGGGATTACCTTGTATTAAAGTCACTAATCCTCTAATTGTATAGACAGCGATCAGTTGTGGGAGATAAATTAGAAGATACTTTATACTATAGTTTTGTATAAATAGATTTATCATTTTAGCATATGCAAATTCCCATTTAACAGATCCTCTACCCATCTTAAGTGACCAATGATAAATTTTTGCAGAAGGAACTCTTACAACCTTAAAACCTGCAAGCCAAGTTCTCCATATCATATCCAAATCATTTATATTCAAATCTATATCAACATCAAACAACCCGGCTTTTTCAAAAACCTCCTTTTTAAATAACGTACCATCTATCCCACTAAAACCAACAAAAGGTTTGTTATATTTTTTACTGTCTTTAAAACCATACTCTGGAATATACAAGAATCCCGTTTGTGGCATTAAATACATTCTATAGGTTTGAATTCGATCATGTTTGTGATAATCTAGAATTTTTGCAACTACAGCTCCTACAGATTGATCAGGAACTCTTTCAATAAAGTTCACCAATTCATTTAGACAATTAGGATCAGTAAACTCATCAGTCATAAAAAATACAATATATTTACCTTTACTTTTCTTTATTCCTAAATTCAATGACTTACCAATACCTAAATGTATTTTATTAACAATAATATGCCAATTTTCTTTTCTCGCTGTAATCTGTTTTGCTTTCTCCACACCACTATCAAAAGAAGGATCAAAAACCATAATCACTTCTAAATTTGAGTAATGGATATTGCTAATATTTTTGATAAAATTACTAATGAAATATTCTGCTCTATAGGCTGGAATTATTACACTGACCAATGGTGATTTCTTTTTCATTTATTTTTAATATACCAATCAATTGTCTTTTTTAATCCATCAACAAAAGGTGTTCTTGCAATAAATCCAAATTTTTCTTTTGCTTTAGTATTATCACTATTTCTCCTTGGACTTCCATCTGGCTTGGAAATATCAAAAATAACTTTTCTTTTCTGTCCGCATATTTTTAAAATTATCTCAATTAACTCCTTAATTGATATTTCCTCATCTGTCCCTAAATTAATTGGATCCGGTACGCAAATTTTTTCAATTGCAAGCATTATCCCTTCTGCCGCATCCTCTGCGTATAGAAATGCCCTGGTTTGATTACCACTTCCCCAAACTACTAAAGGGTTCTCTCCGTCAAAAACCCGTTTTATTAAAGCAGGAATTACATGAGAAAGCTGGGGATCAAAATGATCTCTGGGACCGTAGCAATTATAAGGCCTAACTATCCCTATATTCATACCGTATTCCTCCGAATAATATCTTCCCAACAGTTCTCCCATTCTCTTCCCCCAACCATAACCTCCATTTGTAGGTTCAGGCTCATTTCTAAACCCCTCTGATTCGGGAGTAGGTATAATCGCATCTCTTGGATATACACAAGCAGAAGAAACTTGTAAAAACCTCTCCACCTTAGCAAGCCTTGCCGCCTCCATCATATTACAAGCAATCAATAAATTCTCCCGCAAAATACTCCCATGATGTGCTCTATTATATTCTATACCTCCAACTCTGGCTGCCATATTTATAACAATATTCTGATCCTTGCATGCTATCTGGCAGGTTTTTAAATTCTCGATATTACCATCTATTAATTTAATTTTATCTTTAACGCTATTTATATTCTCAAGCTTGTTGGAACGAATATGGTCTAAAACAGTCACTACTGCACCATTTGCTACCAATCTTTCAGTAACATGGCTTCCAACAAACCCACATCCACCTGTTACCAAAACTTTTTTATTTTGCCAGAAGGAACTTTGTTCATCTTTCAAAAAAACCTTTTTCATTTTTAACTAAATATTTCAATCAACTCTTTAATTTCGGCTTGTGTTAACTCTGGATTATTCCCAAAATATAAACCTTGTTCGTGTATAATCCTAGCATTTACGTTTTCATCAATGCGATTATTTATATATTTTTTGTAGAATGGTTGCAATTCCATATCTCCACCTACAATTGGTCTAATCTCTACTTTATCTTTACATTTCTCTACTAAATCGTTTCTAATTTTCTGAGATTTACAAATTACTGGTATCGCAAAATTTGAGAGAAAATCTATATGCTGATACTTTAAGGAATAGTATTTATTAGTTTTTTTATAAATTGAAGTTGCTATTTTTAAAAAATTATCTCTTCTCCTGGAGAGGATTTCATCCAGATATTGCATTTGTGCATTTCCGATAAATCCATTAATTTCTGATGTTCGCAAATTATACCCTAAATCATAGAACGTATAACGAGAGTAAAATGTAGAATTAACATTATGCTTCACCCGAATTTTTAATTGTTTTTGTTCTGTTAAGTTTCTATCCCATCCATGTGCTCTAACCATCTGAAGCATTATTTCAAGCTCTTCATTATCCGTACAAACTGCCCCACCTTCAATTGTCGATAAGTGATGACCGACATAAAAAGAAAATGTTGAAGCCATTCCAAAATTTCCAAGCTTACGACCTTTATATTCTGTTCCTAAGGACTCACAATTATCTTCAATTAATATAATCTTTTTCTTGTCACATATTTTCTTAATTTCATCTATATCATCACAAAATCCCAGCAAATTAGTAAGAAAAAGCATTTTGAGTTGGTATTTTTCAAGAACCTGAAGCAATTTTTCACTTGAAACGTTTAATGTATCCAGCTCAACATCTACAGGTACTGTACGTAATCCCAGCTGCATAAGTGGCATAACATTGGTAGACCAAGTCACAGCAGAAAAACCTACATAGTCATCTTTTTTTAATTTTCCTAAATTGAGAAGTGCCTGAATTATAGCAAGATTAGCTGAACTACCACTATTAACCATAACGCAATGTTTTCTTCCTTGCCATTTAGCAAATCCTATTTCAAACTTCTTGCATTCTTTTCCAATGCTTAGCTGATCTGAAGCCAGAATAAACTTACAAAGCTTTCTTTTTATTTCCTCCTCTTTATAAAATGTTGATTTAACAAGTTGAATCATTGATATTTTAGGCGGGCCTAACTCCCTACTATAGCCTAATCACTTCATAAGAACAACTGATGTTTTTTCGGTTCTAAAATATATCTTATAGATGTTGAAAATATTTGTAGAAATCATTATGCTGCCAAAAATATCTTTATCTCTAGCTTTCCTTAAACTTTGAACTTTTGATCTCTCTTTTAATGTATCTGATAAGAAAAATAAACTCCAAGCAAGTCCTTGCAAAACTCCTAAAATTGCTGCAAAGCTTCCTTTTCTAAAAAGTACAGAAACTGCTCCTAAAGTATTAAGGATTAAAGAAAAGGGTAAGTATTTTATCGTATTAGAAAGCTCATAATTTTTAATTAACATTCTTATAGAGTTTTTACAAAGATGAAAATAAAGTTTATAGTTTAAATTATGTACTTTTGTGTAATGATAAACTTTCGAATTTGGAGCTAATACAACTCTATAGCCTGCAATCCATATTCTCCAGGAAAAATCTAAATCATCAGTAGTATGCTTAAGTTTTAGATCAAAACCCCCTATCTTGCCTGCAACTTCTTTCCTAACAGCCAAAGCTGCTCCTAAAGCAATGATTTCCTCTTCCTTTTCAAATTGCCCATTATCTTTTTCTCCTCTTCCTAAAGGGATTCCAAAACCTGTGTAGGGATACAATTTCATCCCAATCTCTTGAATAACATCAGTTTTGTCAAAGTCAAAAATTTTGCATTGAACTCCTCCTATAGTCTTATCTTTTGAAAAAACTTGAGAAATACCTTGTAACCAGTTCCTATCTACCTTAGTATCATTATCTAAAAATACCAAAATATCTCCCTTTGCTTCTTTGATAGCCCTATTTCTGCTAAAGGGTACACCTCTATTGACCTCATTTATTAAAATTCTGATTCTAGCATCCTTTTTTGCAAATTCATTAATTATTTCAATACTAGAATCTGTTGACTTATTATCTATAAATATAATTTCATAATTCTTTGTGGAGGATTTTAATACTGATGTAATACAAGTCTTTAAATATTTCTCACCATTACGATTTGCGATAATTATAGAAATAAGAGGGAGGTTAGTTTTCATATACTTATACAAATGTTTTACCTATTCTATAAGATCTTAAACTAATTTATCAACCTATCAACTTGACTTATAGAGAAATATTGATTTAGTATTGATAAGATTAAAATATGAAAGTCATAATACTTTGTGGTGGCATCGGATATAGGCTTAAAGAAGAAACGGAATTTAAACCAAAACCAATGGTTTCTATCGGTAATCAACCTATTCTATGGCACATAATGAAAATTTATTCACACTTCGGATTTAATGAATTTATTATTGCCTTAGGATATAAGGGTGATTATATAAAAGATTATTTTTTAAACCAGAAATATTTCACTGATAATTTTACTCTTAATACCAAAAACGGATTTGTTAAACTACATAAAAACAATACAGATAATAAAGATGATTTTAAAATTACGTTTGTTGATACAGGACAAGAAACTCTACCTGGTGAACGTATTCTTAGAGTAAAAGATTTTATACCAGAAACTGATCAAGATTTTATGGTGACATATGGAGATGGTGTATCAGATGTAAATATTGAACAATTAGTTAAATTTCATAAAAAACATAATCTAGTTGGGACAGTTACAGGTGTTCATCCAAGAAGTAAATACGGACTTTTAACAATAGACAAAAACAATGTTGTACAAAATTTTTTAGAAAAACCGGTACTTGAGGAGTGGATTAATGGCGGATTTATGATCTTTAAGAGAGAGTTTTTTTCATACCTTAGAAAAGGGGAGTTTGAACATCCAGCCATTAAAAGACTTATCAACAATAAGCAGCTTTCTGTTTTTATTCACGATGGATTCTGGCACTCAATGGATTCCTATCCAGATGTTGATAATCTTAATAAACTATGGAATGAGGATCCAAAGTGGAAAATCTGGAAATAGAAAAAGAAGATTTATCTTATATTTTAGCCAATGCCAAAGAAGAATTTGAAGTTTTAGCTGGAAATAAAATTCTTTTTACAGGAGCTAATGGTTTCTTAGGATATTACTTTATAAAATCGATTCTCTACTGGAATGAAATTAATCCCAATAGAAAAATCACTCTTTATGCATTAGATACTTTTGAATCGGGTGTACCAAGCTGGTTAAAAAATCCGCAAACAAAAATTCTTAGGAAAGATGTTACAAAATTTAAAATACCTGCAAATATAAATCTTGACTATATTATTCATGCAGCTTCTATTGCTTCCCCAATTTTTTATAGACAATTCCCTATAGAAACAATGAAAGCCAATATTCAAGGACTCATAAATGCGTTGGAATATATGGTTTCTAAAAAAGATACAAAAAATTCGGTTAAAGGACTTTTATTTTTTTCATCGAGTGAGATATATGGAGATCCTACTAAGGGAAATATCCCCACCCCTGAGACTTATAGGGGAAATGTCTCTTGTACAGGTCCCAGGGCCTGCTACGATGAATCAAAGCGGTTCGGAGAAACACTTTGTGTTAATTATTCCAGTGTTCACAATCTTCCTATTAAAATTGCCAGACCATTTAATAATTATGGCCCTGGGTTAAAACTCACCGATGGTCGAGTGATCCCTGATTTTGCAAAGGATATCTTAGCAAATGACAACATCACTCTCCTCTCACAAGGCTCCCCGACACGAACATTCTGCTATATAACCGATGCTATCGTAGGTTACATAAAGATACTAATAAAAGGTAAAAATGGGGAAAGCTATAATATTGGGGTGGAAGAAGAAGAAATTTCTATGACTGATCTGGCAAAGAAAATGAAAGATATATCAGCTAAACTTTTTGAATATAGAGGCGAGGTAGTTATGGAAAAAAGTAAAGATCAAAATTATCTAACCGATAGCCCAAACAGAAGATGTCCTCAAATCTCAAAAGCCATGAAAGATTTAGAGTATAATCCTAAGGTTTCCTTGGACGAAGGACTTAAAAATACTTTAATTTGGTATAAAGGCAATTTATAATGAAAATCTCTATTGTTGGAACAGGATATGTTGGATTAGTTACAGGAATATCTCTTAGTGAGTTAGGTCACGATGTTAATTGTATTGATAGTGACGAAGATAAGGTTTCAAAGATTAATAAAGGCATTTCTCCATTCTATGAACCAGGACTTGATGAAATACTTAAAAAATCATTAAAGAAAAATTTATCGGCTACAGTTGATTTAGAAAAAGCAGTTTGCCAATCAGATGTAATAATCATTGCAGTTGGTACCCCGACAATTAACGATAGTATTGATTTATCCTTTATTGAAAAGGCTTCTGAACAAATTGGCCAAGCCATATCAAAGGCAAAAAAATATCAGATAGTTGCTGTTAAGTCTACTGTTTTACCCGGAGTTAGTGAAAAGGTGGTAAAACCTATTCTTGAGAAATTCTCAAAGAAAAAAGCAGGAAAGGATTTTGGGCTTTGTATGAATCCGGAGTTTCTAAGAGAAGGCAGCGCTTTAGATGATGCTCTAAACCCTGATAGGATTGTTATTGGGCAATTTGACGATAAAAGTGGTAAGGAATTTGCAAAAATTTATTCCAAAGTATCAGCCCCCAAAATATTTACTAATCTTCCCACAGCAGAACTCACAAAATATGCTGCCAATGCGCTTTTTGCAACACTTATAAGTTTTTCCAATGAAATTGCCAGAATCTCAGAAAGCATTGGAAAAGTAGATGTTCTGGATGTATGGAGTGGTGTGCATCTTGATAGAAGATTAAGTCCCATACAAGGTAATACAAGGATTAAACCAGGAGTATTAAGTTATATCCTTTCTGGATGTGGCTTTGGAGGAAGCTGTTTTCCAAAAGATATAAAAGCACTAGCTTCTTTTGCCAAGGATCAAGGAGTAGAAAACCCTTTTATTCAAAGTGTCATAGACATTAATAATACTCAACCACATAGAGTAACTTTACTTCTTAAAAATGCTCTTGGAGAAAACTTGAAAGACAAAAAAATTGCTATTTTAGGTCTTAGCTTTAAGCCAAACACAGATGATACTCGTGAATCTCCTGCATTAGCTATCATAAAGGAACTTATATCAGAAGGTGCTAAAGTGATTTTGCATGATCCAATGGCAAAAAGTGCAAATTATCCTATGGCAAGTAAAGCAAAAGATGCTATAAAAGAAAGCGATGCAGCAGTTGTAGTTACTTCCTGGGAGCAGTATCGTAAACTGACTCCACAATTTTTCAAAGAAAATATGAAAAAACCTATTGTGATTGATGGAAGAAGAATATATGATAAAAATTCCTTTTTAAAGGCTGGAGTCATATATAAAGGTATAGGCCTATGAAATTAAGTTATCCTAAAAATCATTTTGTAAAAACAGGACATATTTCAAATTGTCAGGTATGTAATTCTCAAAAACTACATACAATTTTGGACCTAGGTCATCAACCTCTTTGTGATAGCTTGCTCACCAAAGATATGTTAAATCAACCTGAAAAAACTTACCCCTTAAGGATGGTTTGGTGTGAAAATTGTACTCTAGTACAAATAGATTATTGTGTCTCAGGTGAAGAAGTCTATCATCCAGATTATCCTTACAGAAGCGGGATAACAAAAGAGCTGGCAACCTATCAAGAAAGTATCGCTTCCTCTTTGGTAAAAAAATACAATTTAACCCCTAAAGATCTTGTTATAGATGTTGGATCAAATGATGGTACTTTATTAAAAGGTTTTCAAAAAGAGAATATTAAAGTATTAGGGGTTGAACCAACCAATATAGCAAAAATTGCTATCGCCAGTGGTGTAGAAACAGTCCAAGCTTTTTTTGATATTAAAACTTCAGAAAATATAAAGAAAAAATACGGGAAAGCTGCCTTGATTATAACTACCAATACTTTTGCTCATATGCAAACCTTGGGTGAATTTATAATGGGTGCATATAATTTATTAGAGGATGATGGAGTTTTTGTTAATGAAACTCATTACATACTTGATGTAATAAGAGGCGGTCAGTTTGATACTATTTATCACGAGCATTTGCGAACCTACTCACTAAAATCACTAATCAGTTTATTTAACCAATACGATTTCACAGTCACTGATGTTGAGAGAGGCGATAGATATGGAGGAAATATTAGAGTAATTGCCACCAAAGGTAAGGGCAGACAGGTTAGTACAGAAGTTAAAAAATTATTAAAATTGGAAGAAGAATTTGGACTTGATAAAATTGAAACATATGTAAAATTTGCTGATCGTGTAAAACAGGCTCGTTTGGAATTTATGGACTTTGTAATTAAAACAAAAAAATCCGGCAAATCCATTGTTGGAAACTCAAGTCCAGCCAGAGCATCAACTCTTTTAAATTATTATGGGGTGGACCCTGAGTTACTCCCCTATCTTGCAGAACAACCTACTTCTTTAAAACTCAATATGTTCCTACCCGGAAAACATATTCCTATTGTAAATAACCAAAGACTTATAGTTGAACAGCCTGATTTCGTAGTTATCTTAGCCTGGCATTATGCCAAACCTATTATGGAGCAATTAAAGGCTAGGGGATTAAAATCAGATTTTGTAATCCCACTTCCCGATTTTAAGATAGTTAAAAATTCAGAAGTTTAAAATAAAAATTATTCCGCTTCCTTTTGAGCAGGATTCCGAAATCCCTCAATAGTTTGTTTTGCAGCTTCTGTTGTAACAATTCTTCCTTCACCTACCACCTGCAGATTTGCATCAATAATATATACTAAAGCTTGTCCTTTTTGGGGGTAATAAGAATCCCGCATTTCGCCATAAGAAATAGGCAAGTCCGTATGTTTTAAACTCCAATCCCAAGCACAAAGAGGATCTCCATGACCCACAATTCCTACTGATTTATATCCACGTTTTCTAGCATCAGATAATATAAATTCCTTAGCTCTCTTTTCTCTTTCAATAAGATGATCTAAGCTTTCCTGATTTTTACTAAAAGGGTAGGCATATATATCCCCTCCTATTTTTGCCAAATCATCATATGTTTTACCTTCTGCACTATTAGGAAAAGTTTCTTTTAATTCATCAATAACATGTATATTGGCAGCAGAGATTACAGCAGCTACAGCTAACTCCTCTGCAGATTGTCTAGCTCTCAAAACTGGACTTACGTAGAGAGCATCCAAAATCTCTCCTTGCTCACCTAACCTAGCACCTAATTCCCTAAGTTGCGTCCTTCCCAGTTCAACCAAAGGAGCATCAGGACTTGAAACCAATTTTCTTCCTTGCTCATCTTTGGGATATAGCTGTTCACCATGACGTATAAGAAATATTTTCATAATAGTTTTATATTCTTATCTCTAAAGTCTCCATTTCTTCCCTTGTTTGAGCAAGTACAAATGCTTCCTTTTGTTGAATTATCTGTAATTGATCTTTTGTAAGGTGTTTTGATATATCCCGCTCTACTAACTTACTTGTATAAGCAGACCAAACCATAGCGTATGCTAAATCTTTATATGCCCAAAACCTATTAGCAATAAATCCTATTTGGACTCCCCTTTCAGCTTCGGTTAATTCATTACCCTTTTTTTGCGCCAAAATATCTAACTCACGCTCCATCACAACTTGTTCGTCCTTTGCAATAGCTGCTAGTAGTTTAAGTCCTAATTTTACACCACTAGAAAGATTTCTATGATTATCAATATATTTATCAATGTTTCGAAGTCGATTTTCTCTTAGTAATAATTGATACCTTGCTGACTCGTCTTGCTTAATAACAAACTTATTTGTCTCACTATTAAACTCAAAAAAACACTTTGCGAGTTCGTCATATTTTTGTTTTGCAAGTGAATCAATTGCTTGTAATATTTTAGGAAGATCCGGATGTTGAAATCCGTTCCGTCCATCTGTCATTATAAATCTCTTTCTACCCCGCTGATCTCTTATCTCACTAAATACTCTGTCAAATGAAGGGAATGCGGTTTTTAGTGCAGGAACGATTTCACCAAAAAAAAGTCCTTCACCAAGTGCATATAAAGCTTCTTCCGTTCTTCCAGTTAAATCTGAGCTTTCCATAATATCTTTAGTACTAACTGATTCCAAATCCTCGGGGGTGTAGCCAGTTACATGGATATGAAGATTTCGTGGAATTGAAGCAAGAGGTGATTTCTCACCCCTTTTCAGATCTCGAGAATGATTTATTCCAAAGTCAACTTCAGAAATTCCTCCTTGATTCAAGATTTTCCGAGCGAGAGATTCTGCAAGTTGGAGAGATTGTCCTAATGCTTCTGGGCTTAAATCAGCAATACCAGGAATATTTAAATGATCCTTTCGGTCTGGGATAACAAGCAGGTGAATCCCATGTTCACCTGTCCAGGGACTTGCCACAGCCTTTACATAAACATCTTCTTTCTCCCCTACAATTCGTCCTAAATAATTAGCTCTGGTATCATCCATCAGAGATAGTAATTTACCATCAACATTTTCCCGAGCGACATTTAAGACTTGGGCTACCCGAAAATCAGGATTTTTAAAGCGAGGGAGATTCCTACGAAAAATTCCTTCAGTCATCTGGTAATTATAACAAACAAAAAGTAATAAAGTATAATAATACAAAGCAAAACATGTTGAGCAATTATAAAAATATTAGACCGCTTGTAATTGGATTGGGTGTTGCTGGGAAAAGACACCTTGAGGCGCAACTTAATTTAGGAATCAAAACTGGCATCTATACCACCAATCCTCAAACCATTAAATACCTGAGAGATAACAGAAATGTAACTATTTTTAATAATCTGGAGGAAGGTTTAGATTGGTCTAATTTGGTCCATGTATGCACACCTGATGATAAGCATACTGAGTATGTGGCTGCTGCAGTAAAAAAAAGAAAAGTTGTTCTGTGTGAAAAGGCTTTTACAACTAGTTTAAAGGATGCCATATATTTGCAAAAACTAGCTCATAAATATAAAGCGACTGTTATCGTAGGTCAGAATTACCGTCTTACTCCCTCTTTTGCAAAAACTAGAAAAATGATTAAACAAGGTGCTTTGGGAAAAATTAATAAAGTTGAAATAACTTATCTTCATGATAAAAATGAGTACCAAAAAAGAAAAACCTTAAGGAAAAATGAAGATTTTCTGTATATCGGTGGTTCTCATGCTGTTGATTTAGCTTGTTGGGTGATAGGGGAGCCAATAATCAATATTAAGGCTACCTCAAAAAATAATCTAAGTTATGAAATAACACTAGAATTTGCCTCCGCAATTTACACAAATATTATTCTAGATGCAAGTTCCGCTCAAACAATCAGTGGAACAGATTTAAAAGTTTATGGAGACAAAGGAAAGCTAGCAAGCCATAATAAAAAAAATGAGTTATTATTTTACACAGATAAAGACAAAAAACATAAGTCTATTAAACTACCAAATAGTCAAACCTTAACAACTCGGATTGAGGTAAGTATTATCGATGATTATCTTTCTGGAAAAATTAAGTCTTTTTGGCCACTACCTGAAGTTAATGAAGCTGCCCATATTATAAAAATCTTAGATGCAATTCACAAGTCTACTTCGTTTAATCAGGAAATATCTTTGTAAGCAATTAAAAATAAGGATGGCTGATGTATAAACCTAAGAAGGGGTGTAGCAAGATAAGATACAAGAAAAAGTAATGGATGTAAAGAGTTAGGAGTAATATCCTTTAGAGCCCCTGGTTTATAGATAAACCGTAATCCTGATCCCTGAATATGATATCCCCGCACAGTAAAATCATTAGCGGACCATCCTGAAAGATGATTATCATATTTCCCCGGTATCCGATGATTAAATTGGAAAAAACCATTAATAGTAGCAACAATTATTCTTTTTTTGGCCAGCTTTTCTATTTTTTGAATTAACTCTAAAGCATTATTTTTTTCAAGGTGTTCAACTACCTGAGAACACAAAACTATATCAAATTTTTTCTTTAGTGGCATTTTTTTGGTCAAATCTTCCATAAGTAAACTCTCAAAAATAGGTTTATTATGTCTTGTGATTCTCTTTCTTGCAATTTCCAGATCTTGCTTATTTATATCAACTCCTACAATCTTATATTCCCCGAAATAATTGATCCACTGTGCAAGGTGACCATCTCCACAACCAACGTCTAAAACAGTTGAATTCTTAGGCATAAATTTTTTTATTTCAGCAGGATATGTCCAAGGAAGACTATATTGAATTTTGTCTATTATCACTGCTTTAATTTTCCCTCCTATATCCGCTTTAGCAAATAATTTCAGAATATCATTATCTCGTTTTCCAGTTATATCTTTCCGAATATTACTTCTTTCTTTCAAAAGTTGGGGTAGATGTGTCACAACATAGAAGATTGCCTGCAAACGAGTTAAGGATAGTGCAAGGTTTTTATTAGTAAACATTTCCCAAATAAAACTTCCCAAATAAATAAAAATAGTGACGGGTATTGATTTGATAAGTAATAATGGTGGATAGTTTCTTATCATTGCTGAAAGCCTGTTTTTATTAAAGTGCCACCTGACTTTTATCCTAACCATTTCCGAAAGATCAGTAGCACCACGCTTGTGGTAACAAATTGCTGCAGGGATCCTCATTATTACAAAACCTTTTTGACGTATCCTTAATCCTAAGTCCATATCTTCATAACCAATGCCATATTCAGGTGCATAAAGACCAACCTCTTTTAGGGCTGCTCTTTTTATAATTCCTGCTGAGCCGCTGGCAGAAAGGATTTCTTCATCTCGATCAAATTGCTGTTCGTCTAAAGTTTTATAACCAATGGTTACCGGATTACCAAATATATCCATTGTTTCACCAGCACTATCTATTACTTCGTGATCAAAATACCATAGAAGTTTGCCCTGAGCTAAAGCTAACTTAGGATATTTATCAAAAGCTTCAACCAATCGATGAAAATATCTCCTCTCGAGAGCTATATCATTATTAAAATATGCAACATACTCCCCTTTTGATGCCTTTAGCCCTAAATTTAAACCCTGGCTGTACATATTTATTGGATTTTTAATAATTTTAAATCTGGGATTTTTTCCAAGGATTCTTGTTGCAATATTTATACTATTATCTGAAGACGCATTATCCACCAAAATTAGCTCATAATTTGGGTAGTCAATTTTTGTAAAACTGGTTAAACAATCCTGCAAAATATTAAGCTTTGCCCCATTGTAATTTGAAATAATAATTGAAATTAAAGGGTGTTTAGTTTTCATAATTTATTAGCTTGCAATATACCAGAAATAAACCCTTTTAGGTAATTTATTAAAGCATTGAGATTTTTCTGTTCTAAGGACATTTTTATAAAGTACAAGAGATACATGATTGAGAAGAGTAAAAAAAAGTAATAATTCTTACCATAATCTCTCATGAAAAGAATTCTATTTCTGCCGACCCAAAAACTACGATCTAATAATCTTTTTTGTTCATTAGAAGGATTTGGTGAAATTTTATGATAAGCAATGGCAGTCGGAGCATATATAGTCTTAAAATTATGATCCTTTGCTCTGAAACAGAAATCTGTATCTTCATAAGTTGCAAAATACCTATTATCAAAGCGTTTAACTTTATTTATAACCTCCTTTTTTACAAGCATTGCTGCAGGAGCAACTTGCACTTCATCTATAGTATTGTATTGCCCAATATCCTTTCCTCCTCTAAATAAGATTTGTCCTGTCCAAAGATTAATGTTTGTTCCAGCTGCCCAAATTCTTTTTTTATCCTCATAGTAAAATATTTTTGGAGTTATAATTCCGTAAAGACCATTGGACTGGGCTACTTTTAAAAGCTCTCCTAGCATTTTTTTATCAGCTAGCATGTCATGATCAAAGAAAAGTATATACTTACTGTCTTTATGTGCATGATCTATCCCTGCATTTCTTCCACCAGTCACACCAGTGTTTTTATCTAAAATAACAAGTTTAACTTTTGGAAAAAACTTTCTTACATTTTTGGAAGTTTGGTCTGAAGAAGCATTATCAATTACTATGATTTCATAAATCTTTTGTGTCTGTTTATACAAAGAAGAGATTGCTGGCTTTAAGGTATCCCAAGAGTTAAAAGTTGGTACAACCACTGAGATCTTTGAAACTAAAGCTTTCATAGAGGGTTAAAGTTTTTGGAGATCTTCATTAATCTTTTCCTTGACCTGCTTTGTTATATCATACAAGTTTTGATTTTCCATTCTTACAGCATAAAAATCATCAAGTTTTTTGGGGTTCTCTTTGATATCTCTAATTAAGCTTGGATAATCTCGATAATATAATCCCATACCCGAATGAATATACCAACTGTATCTCAAGCTGGTTATAAAGCCAAAACCAAAATACAACGATTCGAATAACGTCTCTTGGTCTATCGGATTATCTGCTGATTCAAACCATAATGCTGGCGCTCTACCATTACCAATTAAATCTACGTGCGGATCATCATTTTTCATATATTGAGGCTTATTTGGTACTATCTCCGTGAATTGCTGCCAAATTTTAGCTGCAAGCTCCCTATTATGAACCATTGCTTTTCTATCAAAAAAAGTTTTAGTTTGAGTTGCATGAGTAAAAATCATTAAAAATGCAACCAGAAATATCAGAATTCTAAAGAAGTTATTTTTATACAAGAAACCTATGTTAATTAAACCAGCCATAAACAAAGCAACTGCCGGGGCTGTAGTTACCAGATACCTATGATTAGTAGCTAGAACTGAACCTCCACTTTGAAATTCCGGCAAAAGCAAGAATAAAAAAGACCAAAGGAAAGATAAAAGAAAAAGGCTTTTCAAGTTGGACGGAAGCTTTTTTAAAGTTATAAGGAATAAACACAAACACATAAAATATCCTCCAAATAGTGCTAAGACTAAACTTAACCAAGAAGAAAAATTCAATGGTCCTAACGACGATACAAGAAAGACGATTATTGTCCAAAAGAACCCTAGAGCAAGAATAAGAACTCTTTTTTTTTGAGGAAAAACTGATGCCAAAACCCAAGAAAAAAAACTAAATAAGAGAAAAGAGGGAAAAAATACAACACTCAATGGTTTAGTGCCCAAAAAAGAAAATATTTGTGGAAAATTAAACGAAAACCAAGTCATATCTGGTAGTATCACCAAGCTTAGATTTGAAGCCGGAGAAAGAAGAAAATCAAATTTAGAACTAGCTATTTGTGTCTTAAAAGCTCGAAGACCTGCTTCAATTATGTGTTTTTGTGAATAATCAGATTCCATCTGTCCAAGTAGGAATTTGTCTATTACAATAAAAATTGCGAAACCTATTATCCAGAAAAATAAATTCTTTTTACTGCTCATTGATCTTAAAGTAATTAATTTGTAGATACTCCAACCTATTATTAAAGGTATAATACCGTTAGTTCTCATCGTTGCATACCATACGCCCACGCAAGCAAAGCTAAAAGATGTTAACCATTTTTTAAATTTAAAATTTTCTGGTAGATCAAGACCTATTAAGATACTCAGAATAATTAAGATAAGTCCAATATAGGCATACATATTAAACACCCAGTGAGTTGCTTCAATACCTACGAAACTTACAGACAAAATTAGAGAAGCAATAAATGATGCAAAATTATTCTTAGTTAATTTCCTAGCAAGAAAGAAAAATGAGATTACAGTTAGGAATTTTAGAATAACTGAAATTGTGTAAAAAACTAGTGAATTTAGCCCAAAATAATTCTGAATCAACCCAAAGGTAAGAGAGGCACCACCCAAACTTGACCTCATTCCCCTTAAGGATTCTTCCCCAAAGACATTACTTCCGTAAATAATCTGATGAGCCCAGGCATACTGCCATCCATCTCCTTGAAGTTCCAATTTAAAAGCACCTTGGTAAATAAAAATAATTAACAAGAAGTTCAATAAAGCAACTATAAGAAGGTTTTTCCACTCCATCTTGGCAAACATTTTTTTTAAAATCATGACATTAAACTATTTAAAAACTTTCTAAGTTCTCCTTGCGAAGCACGTTTAACATCCTTAATATAATCCTCATGTTTTTTCTCGCCTGCTAGAGCACCCATCACTTTGACACTAACCTTATCTTTGCCAAATAATTCTACAAATACTTCAGCAAGATCTTTTAATAAAAATTTATGGGTGTTTTCCAAAGGGTAATAAATTTTATCCGGGTTTGAATTCTCATCTAATCCAACATCAACTATAAATTTGGCAGCATCTTGTGGTGTAATAAAATATCTTGTCATCTCAGGATCTGTAATTGTAATCTCATTGCTCCTAGAAAGTTGCTGTTTCCAAATTTCCAGAACTGATCCCCGCGACCCTAAAATATTCGGACATCTCATGATTATATATTTGCAATTTTTATAAAGTTCATTACTCTCCCTTACTAAATATTCTCCAAGCAGTTTTGTAGCTCCATAACAATTTATAACTCCAATTGCCTTATCAGATGAGATATGAATAAACCTTTTGACGTTTTGGCTATTATCTAGCAAATTTAACAGTCCTACAATATTTATTCTGTGGGTTTCTCTTGGGTTTTTTTCAGCCAGTGAAACATGTTTTATTGCCGCTGTATTGAATACCACATCCACATCCTTCATCAACCTGGAAACTAAATTTGTATCGGTAATATCCCCTAACTTAAATTGGACAGGTGAGGAACCAATTTCTATTTCCGCCTGCTTGATCAAATCTTCATCTCGACTAATAGAGATGATACGTTTAGCCCTCTTTTTTAAGAGGTATTTTATGATACTTCTTCCAAGGGATCCACTTCCTCCGGTCACTAAAAATTTTGTTTGTTTAATATTAATATCAGACATGTAGCACCCTTAAGATTGTAAATATACTATGGTAAATTTATCTATTTGTAAAGAGTTACTACTTAGATATTAGAGAGGAAATTATTTCTTCCTTGCTTTTATCACCATAAACATACTGTGGTATAAATCAAGGTTCGTAAACCATCTAGCAAAGGGATATGGTATTGGGGGATATCCTGCACCCAATACTTTTTCTACTTTAAATCCGTACCTTGTTAAAAGCAACTCCAAAGTTTTCATAGTCATAACATTATGATGCATTGGCCATTCAATATTTTGTATTCCTCCTTCACCGCTCTCCCACCACAAGGGATTAGTAGTA